>CAMOTT010000069.1 GCA_946626015.1 uncultured Clostridia bacterium
TTGATGGACGGGAAGGCGTAAAAAGCTCCCTCAGGCTCAAAGCAGTCCATACCGATCTCGCGGAACCTGTCCACTATGAACCTGCGGCGGATGTCATACTCGCTGCGCATCCTCTTTATATCTTCATCACCGTTTTTCAGCGCCTCTACGGCAGCGTACTGCGATGTGGTGGGCGCGCACATTATGGCAAACTGATGGATCTTTGTGATCTGAGTCAATATGGGAGCCGGGCCGCAGGCATAGCCCAAACGCCAGCCTGTCATGGAGTAGGTCTTTGAAAATCCACCTGCTATTATGGTGCGCTCCTGCATCCCTTCTATCTCCGCGATGGATACGTGCTTGCTGTCCCCGAAGGTGAGCTCCGCGTAAACTTCATCCGAGAGCACCATTACCTCCGTATCCCTCAGCACGGCGGCTATCCCTTCAAGATCATTGCGGCGCATCACCGCGCCCGTGGGGTTACAGGGGAAGGGGAATATGAGCAGCTTGGTTTTTTCGGTTATCTTTTCTTTCAAGGCCTCCGGGGTGAGCTTGAAATTGTCCTCGGCGCAGGTCCTCAGCGGAACGGGTACGCCTCCGGCCAGCCTTGTTATGGGTTCATAGCAAACAAAGCTGGGTTCAACTATAAGCACCTCATCCCCGGGCTGAACAAGAGCCCTGATGGCCGCGTCAATGGCCTCGCTGCCGCCAACGGTCACGAGTATCTCGCTGTCGGGTTCATATGTAAGCCTGTATTTGCGCTCCATAAACCTTGCAAGCTCCTCTCGAAGCTCCTTGCGACCGCGGTTGGAGGTGTATTTTGTATGCCCGTTTTCAAGGGAATGCACCCCGGCGCTGCAAATGTGCCAGGGCGTTGCAAAATCCGGTTCACCCACACCAAGAGAAATAACATTATCCATCTCCTCCACGATATCAAAATATTTTCTGATACCGGAGGGCTTAATATCCTTGATCGTGGGATTCAATACTTTATCATAGTTGATCAAAACGACATCTTCTCCCTGTCATCCGATATATTTCCGCAAAGGTCAACATTGAGCTCCTTGTATCTCTTGAGCACAAAGTGGGTGGCGGTGGATATTACTGAATTCATTGGCGCAAGCTCCTTCGCTACGAACATTGCGACCTCCTGGAAGGTGTGGCCGGTGACGATGGCGCAAAGGTCATACCCCCCGGACATGAGATACACGGTCTCAACCTCATCGTACTTCATTATTCTGCGGGCAATGCCCTCAAAGCCATCCGTTGGCTGGGGCGTGACTCTCAGCTCGATAAGCGCCGAGACATAGGTGTCGTCAAAGCGGCTCCAGTCAACAAGGGTGGTGTACTTCCTTATTATCCCCTGCTCCTCAAGTTCGGCTATGCGGCTGTCCACCTTTTCTTTTTCAACGCCCAGCATTTTTGCAATATCCTCGCCGGTATATTTTGCGTTGTCCGACAGCAGACTTAAAATCTTCTTATCTATATTCATAATGCTTGCTCCTTGATACCGTATTTCGTTTGTTAAACTATCCCAATTTATTTTAATATTTTATCATAATTATTTTAATAAGTCAATTTGTATTTTCCTTCCATATGTGATATAATAATTTAAATATCATTTTGAGAGGTGTTTTTCTATGAGAGCGGTTCTGACTGTAATAGGCAAGGACACCGTGGGTATACTTGCCGGCATTTCCGTAGCCTGCGCAAAGAGGAACGTGAACATCAGCGATGTTTCCCAGACTATCATGCAGGATCTGTTCTGCATGATAATGATGTGCGATATAACCGACATCTCGGTTCCCTTTGACAGCTTTGTTGACGAGATAACTGCCCTGGGCAAGGAAAGAGGCCTGTCCATACACGTAATGCATGAGGATATCTTCAACGCCATGCACACAATATAATTTGAAGGGACTGACCTTAATATGTATAATACCCGGGATATACTTGAAACCATTACAATGATACAGGATGAAAACCTGGACATCCGTACCGTTACCATGGGTATATCGCTGCTGAGCTGTATCGACAGCGATATAGACGCGGCCTGCAAAAAGGTCTATGACAAAATAGTGACCATGGCCAGCAATCTGGTTCCCGTTTGCGAACAAATCGAAAAGGAGCTGGGCATCCCCATAATCAATAAGAGGATCTCGGTCACCCCCATAGCAATGCTCGCCTCGGCCTGCCAGACCCATAACATCGTAAAATTCGCCGTCACCCTTGAGAACGCTGCCAAAGCGGTGGGCGTAAACTATATCGGCGGCTACTCCGCCCTTGTGCAAAAAGGTTTTGCCTACGGCGACTATGCCCTTATAGAAAGCATACCTGAGGCTCTTTCCGTGACCGAACACGTTTGCTCCTCGGTGAACATAGGCTCCACCAAGGCCGGCATCAACATGGACGCCGTGGCAATGATGGGCAGGGTCATCAAAAAGGCCGCTCAGGCCACAGCGGACAAAAACTGCATGGGCGCGGCAAAAATAGTCGTGCTTTGCAACGCTCCGGAGGATAACCCGTTTATGGCGGGAGCATTCCACGGCGCAGGCGAACCGGACTGCGTTATAAACGTGGGCGTTTCCGGTCCGGGCGTGGTCCGCGCCGCAATAGCAAAATCCAGCGGTCTGGATATAACAGGCATTGCCGACCTTATCAAGCGCACGGCGTTCAAGATAACCCGAATGGGTCAGCTTGTCGCCCGGGAGGCCTCAAAGCGGCTTGGCGTTCCCTTCGGCATTGTTGACCTCTCCCTTGCCCCCACCCCGGCAGTGGGCGACTCTGTGGCTCACATACTTGAGGAGATGGGGCTTGAGGTCTGCGGCGCCTGCGGCACCACCGCCGCCCTTGCCATGCTCAACGACGCGGTGAAAAAGGGCGGAGTTATGGCCTCGTCCCACGTGGGCGGTCTTTCCGGCGCTTTCATCCCCGTTTCGGAGGACGCGGGAATGATAGACGCGGCAAAATGCGGCGCACTTTCCATCGAAAAACTGGAGGCCATGACCGCAGTCTGCTCCGTCGGCCTTGATATGATAAACATTCCCGGCGACACTCCGGACGAAGTTATCTCGGCCATAATAGCCGACGAGGCGGCCATAGGAATGGTAAACTCAAAGACTACTGCTGTCAGGGTCATCCCTGCCATCGGCAAAAAAGTCGGCGAGGAGCTTTCCTTCGGCGGGCTCTTCGGAAGCGCCCCGGTAATGAAGGTGAACACCGCCTCACCCAAGAAATTCATACAGCGCGGCGGAAGGATCCCGGCTCCCCTTCAGAGCCTTAAAAATTAAATGTATGACGTTTCCTTTATTTTTGTGTTTGACAAACAACTTTTGTAAGTGTATATTATAATTATAAAAAACAATAAAAAATGGAGGTAGTTCTTAATGACAAGCAAAAAAACAATCCGGTTTTTTGCAGTCGTCCTTACACTTATCATGGCGGCAGTTCCCCTGCTTTCCTGTGTGGCATCGGCTGAAACCTATCTGACCCCCGTTATCCACGTGCCCGGCATATACACTACTGACATTTACGCAGACCTGGGTACAGAGAACGAAAGGCTTGCCTTCCCGCCCTCACAGGAGGCAATAAACGAGTGCGTAAACGAGTTGCCCAAGGCCGCTTTGAAGTTCGCGCAGAGCGCCGACTGGAAGGGTCTGAGCAACATTGTTTCCCCCATGATCTGCAAACTGTTTGAGGACTTTGCCTGCAACGCGGACGGTTCTCCAAAGGAAGGCACCGGCATCAAGTGGACCTATCCTTCGATCGTAAAAAGATCCGGCGTTCGCTCAGCCTACACCTTCTACTACGACTGGCGTCTCGACCTTATGGAGATAGCCGAGGATCTTAACGATTTTGTTACCTACATCTGCAACGGTATGGGTTGCGATAAGGTGATTTTCGACGTTCACAGCATGGGCGGTTCCCTTCTTTCGGCTTACATCTCCCTTTACGGTTACGGCAAGATCGAAAAAGTCGTCCTCAACTCCGCGGCGATCTTCGGCACCTCCGTTGCCGGCGATCCCTTTACAAAGAAGATCAAATTCTCCCCCGTTGCCATAGCAAGGTTCGTTGACGATACGGTCTCCGGCAAGGATGACCAGAGCGCGCTTGTCAAAGCCACCGTGGAGCTTTGCTCAAAGGCAGGCATTCTCGACTATGTTGGCAACGTGGGCGATGTGCTGATAGAAAATCTTATGGATTACGTCTATGAGGACGCCCTTATGGAAACCTTCGGCACCATGCCCAGCCTGTGGGCTCTCATCCCCGGTTCCCAGTACGAAGAGGCAATGAATATAATGATAACCGATGAGACAAGCCCCGTACTTGTGGACAGAATTAACAACTTCAAGAGCCACGTTACGGATCACGCGGAAGAGATTGTCAGAGGCTTTGACGCCAACAGCATCCCATTCATCGTTGTTTCCAGATACAATTTCCAGATTCCCCCTGTTATTGAAAAGTGGGAGAACAACAGCGACGGCGTTATTGACACCATGTACACCAGCTTCGGCGCCACCTGCGCGCCCCTTGGCGAGGAATTAAGCGAGGAATACCTTGCAAACGTGGACGCCGGTTACATATCCCCCGACAAGTCCATTGATGCTTCCACCTGTATGTTCCCTGACCGCACCTGGTTTGTAAAGGATCTTCAGCACTCCTCCGAAGCCGGCAACAGATTTTTCGCCAGACTTTATGATGCTTTCTATAATTCAGAAGACAGATTTACCGTTGACTCCTCCGCTGAATTCCCCCGTTACCTTGTAATTACCGAGACAGGCGAGGTCGTTGCGGAAACAGCGGCAGAAAAGCCCGCAGCAACAACATGGCTCCAGACCATACTCAAGTTCTTAAAGGCGGCTTACGTCATGCTTGTAAAATGGTTTGAAGGTTTTCTTAAATAAGTTTCGATTTTCACGGATTTTTAGATTTCTTAAACAAATTTGCTTAATTTAAGGGCTCTAATAACAGCCTCCCTTGTGTAAAGGGAGGTGCCGAAGCGTTAGCGAGGCGGAAGGATTGTAAACATAAGAATTGTACTTTTGTTTTGAAAAAGTGCCGTTTTTTACATAACAATCCTTCATTCAGTCTTACGACTGACAGCTCCCTTTACACAAGGGAGCCCGTCTTTTGCTTTTTATTAGCACACAAAACAATACATAAAATTGTGTGCCATTCCACAATTTTCCGTGAGAAATTAGAAGAATTATAAGTTTTAAATATTACGGCGGCAGATACCGTTTTTTCGATATCTGCCGCCCTTTTTTGTTCTTTATATTTTTCTTATTCGTTGTTTCCAAGATCAGTGAGCACAAAAGCCCCTGTCCAGACCGCGATCACAATGAAAATTATAATATTCATTATTGCCGCCGTGCCCATCTGTAAAGCTTTGACACCCGAAAACAGGGAAACAAGCATTCCCATAACTCCGCCGCCGATAAGGTCTGATATGGAAACAGCCCCCGTAAGTATTGGCGCCGCAAAGCCTTTGTTGAAAACGATCATAGCCGACAGGGTCAGCAATATGCCGCAGCCGCAGAGGATGAGGGTGGTTTTCTGCATGGGCTTGATTATATTTATAACAACAATTCCAAGACCGACCAGCAATGCCAAAGCCAGAAGCACACCGCTGGCTATTGCGTAAGGGAGGATCGATTTGAGGGCTTCGCCGTTGCCGCTGCCGGAAAGATTATCGAACACGCCGTGGAGCAGACCGCCCTCCCCGAACAGATCTATTATCTTCATCAGCGAAAGCTTGGACTCAACAAAGTTTTTGCCCGCCGAATACACCAGACGTATCAAGGTATTGTAAAGCATATTCGGAACTATGCACACCGCTATCAAGGCGGTCACCACTCTGTAAAATATCTTCATAAAAACAGCTCCTGAAACACAATATCACCAAGATGAATTAAGGGCAACGGTGCGGTTGAAAACGAGCTTATCCGGAGTACTGTCCTTATCCACGCAGAAATAGCCCTGACGCATGAACTGGAACACCTGACCGGGTTCAAGGTCTTTAAGACCGCCGTCCAGCACACAATTTTCAAGAACAATGAGAGAATCGGGATTTATGCACTCCGCAAGGTTGTCCGAGGGGTTCTCAACGTTGAACAGCCTGTCGTAAAGCCTAACCTCCGCGGTCACACAGCCCGCGGCGGAAACCCAGTGAAGGGTGCCCTTGACCTTCCTGCCGTCGGGAGCGTTGCCGCCCCTGCTTTCCGGGTCATAGGTGCAGTGCAGGCAGGTCACCTCCCCGTTTTCATCTGTCTCATAGCTTTCACACTTTACAAGATACGCGCCCTTGAGCCTGACCTCATTGCCGGGATAAAGGCGGAAATATTTTTTGACCGGCTCTATCATAAAGTCCTCACGCTCAACGTAAAGCTCGCGGGAGAAGGTCACGGCCTTTGTACCCTTTTCGGGTTTGTTGGGATTAACGTCTATTTCGATCTGCTCGGTCTTGCCCTCGGGATAATTGTCGATTATCACCTTGAGGGGATCCAACACAGCCATGGCTCTGTCCGCGTTCACGTTGAGGTTATCCCTTACGCAGGCCTCCAGAAGGCCGTAATCAACAACGCTGTAAGCCTTTGATACGCCTATCCTGTCGATGAAATCACGGACAGCCTCCGCCGGATATCCCCTGCGGCGCATACCGCAAAGGGTGACCATCCTCGGATCATCCCAGCCGCTGACCGTTCCGCTCTGGACAAGTTCAAGACACTTGCGCTTGCTGGTCACGCAGTAGTTGAGGTTCAGCCTGGCAAACTCTATCTGACGGGGAGGTTCCTCAAAGCCTATCTCATCAATGAACCAGTTGTAAAGGGGTCTGTGGTTTTCAAACTCCAGTGAGCAGAGGGAATATGTCACACCCTCGGCAGCATCCGAAAGAGGATGGGCAAAGTCGTACATGGGGTACACACACCACTTGTCCCCAGTCTGGTGATGGGTCGTGTGGGCTATTCTGTAAATGACAGGGTCACGCATATTGAGGTTGGGTGACGCCATGTCGATTTTAGCTCTGAGCACCTTTTCCCCGTTGGCAAACTCGCCCTTGGTCATCCGCTCGAACAGGTCAAGGTTCTCCTCCACCGAACGGTTGCGGTAGGGGCTGTCCTTGCCCGGCTCGGTAAGGGTTCCCCTGTATTCTCTGATTTCGTCCGGGGAAAGATCACAAACGTAAGCCTTGCCCTTTTTGATGAGCTTTATTGCGCATTCATAGATAAAATCAAAGTAGCTTGAGGCATAAAGACACTTGTTCCATTTGAAGCCCAGCCACTCAATATCCTCCTTTATGGCGTCAACGTACTCCACGTCCTCTTTGGAGGGGTTCGTGTCATCCAGACGAAGGTTGCAGATGCCGTTGTATTTTTCGGCTGTGGAAAAGTCTATGCAAATCGCCTTTGCGTGACCGATGTGCAGGTATCCGTTGGGTTCCGGCGGAAAACGGGTCTGGATCCTGTTGTTGACACCGTTCGCCAGATCCTCGTCAATGAAATCATAAATAAAATTTGATGAAGCAACAATACTTTCTTCCATTGCGGTGGTTCCTTTCTGTCAGTTGTTCCTGTAATATTCCAAAGCGTCGTTAAGCCTTGCTCTTACTTTGTCTTCACCTAAAAGCCTGATTATGGAGTGCAGATCCGGGGTGTTCACACGGGAAGTGATCGCCACCCTGATAACGGTGGACAGGTCGCCGATATGGCCCTTGTACTCATCGGGATTGTTCTTGTACTCCTTGACGTTGGCGGTGTAGCCAAGCCCGGGACACAGCTCCTTCATTTTAGCGAACCATGTGTCCTTGTCATCCGCAAAGTCAAAGACCTTTATATATTCCTCAAGTATCGCCGCAGCGTCCTTGTTTGAGATCCTCTCAGGCAGAGCGTAGTCCTTTTTGTATATCTCGTCAAAGAAATACTCAACGTAGCCCTTGACCTCATTCCACTTTGCTATATCCTTACGGGGCTTGGCAGTGCCCCTGTCTATGCTGAAAATCGAGGTCGCGTATTCACAGTTGGAAGAAAGCAGACCGTAAAGCTCCGGGTCATAGCTCTCCGCCCATTTTACCGCGTTGCCGTAAACCTCCTGCGCCGTCATAAGCGAGATCACGTTCTTGCTCACGTCCGTGAGCTTGACCAGATCGAACAGAGCGCCGCTGGGGCTCATTTTTTTGAGGTTAAAGGGGAACTCCTGCTGCGGAGCGCGGGGGTTTGCCCTGCGCCAATCCTCAAAGTTTGAGTTTATGAGGGTAAGCAGATATTCCATAACGCTCTCTTTCGGGAAGCCCTGTTCGGTGAAGTAGCTCACCGCCGCCTCCGGATCCTTGCGCTTTGAGAGCTTGCGCTTGTTGCCGTCCTCCTCCTTCATGATAGGGGAAACGTGGGCGTATTTAGGCACCTTAAAACCGCAGGCCTTGAACAGGGCGATGTGCAGAGGCACTGAGGCTATCCATTCGTCGCTGCGTATAACGTGGGTGGTCCTCATAAAATGGTCGTCCACCGCGTGGGCAAAATGATAGGTTGGTATGCCGTCGGTCTTGAGCAGAACAACGTCCATGTTGTTCTCCGGCATCTCGATCTTGCCCTTTATCATATCGTCAAAGGTTATGCGGCGGCTGCCGTCGCCAAGGGCGCGCAGACGAAGCACGAAAGGCTCACCGGCTGATATCCTGCGTTTCTGCTCCTCAAAGCTCAGGTCGCGGCACCGGGCCCATTCGCCGTAATAGCCCTTGTTTACGTGTTGCTCCTCCTGACGGGCGCGCAGGTCGTTAAGATCCTCCTCCGAGCAGAAGCAGGGGTAGGCGCTGCCCTCTTTGACCAGCTGCTTGGCAATGGCCTGATAGATGGTTTTTCTGTGGCTCTGCTGATAGGGGCCGTAGCTTCCGCTTTCCTTATTAAAACCGATAACGCCCTCGTCTATTTCAACGCCAAAGTCAGTGAGCCCCTTGATTATCTCTGAAACCCCGTCCTCGATCTCGCGTTTTTTGTCGGTATCCTCAATACGGAGCAGGAACACTCCGCCCGTGGACATTGCCGTGAGCTTGTTTACAAGGGCGGTAAACAGGCCGCCTATGTGGAGGAAACCGGTGGGGCTGGGTGCAAAACGTGTGACCCTCGCCCCCTCGGGAAGAGCCCTGGGAGGAAAGTCTTTCTCGCACTGCTCCGGCGTAAGGTCAATATCCGGGAATATAAGCTCTGCAAGCGCTTCAAAATCGTTCAAAAGTAACACCTCGAAGTCAATATTATCCAATTTACCTTATATTATTGCAGAAAAACCCGCCAATAACAAGTGTAAAATAAATAAATGCTTTAAAAATTTAAGATGATTTTTTTATATTTTTTATATATATTTACATAATAAAGTACTTTTTGAGATAACCTATTGCAAATCTATTTTATTTATTATACAATAAAAGTCGGTAAAATTTGTAAATTTTATTTAAGAAAGGATTTGTCAGCAATGAATGTACTCAACAAGAAATCAGTAGAAGATATCAATGTCAGCGGCAAGAGAGTCCTTGTACGCTGCGACTTCAATGTCCCCCTTGACGGTGGAAAAATCACCAGCGACAAGCGTATTGTTGCCTCTCTCCCCACCATCAAGTATCTCATCGATCAGGGCGCGAGAGTTATTCTCTGCTCACACCTTGGCAGACCCAAGGGTGAGTTCAAGCCCGAATTCTCACTTGCTCCCGTTGCCGTGCGTCTCTCCGAGCTGCTGGGCAAGGAGGTCAAGATGGCAAAGGACGTTGTGGGCGAAAGCGCTCAGACCATCGCTGCGGAGCTTAAAGACGGCGACGTTATGCTCATCGAAAACGTGAGATTCCACGCTGAGGAGACAAAGAACGATCCCGAGTTTTCAAAGAAGCTTGCTTCTCTCGCGGAGA
>CAMOTT010000070.1 GCA_946626015.1 uncultured Clostridia bacterium
AAATTTTCCATAACCGCGGCGGCGGAGGGCGAAGTCGTCTATAATCCGCAGGATCCCATTGAGGCTGCGGCAAACACGCTCATAGACAGAATAAGAGACAGAATAAGGGAAAAGTTCTTCGGCGAAAAATTTTCTTACGGTTCGGTTATAACTTTTTACGCAGAGCCTTCTAAAACACCCGTCTCAGGAGGGGAGTTTTACTGGTATATCAACAATCAGGAGATGGGCAGGGGCGACCGCTACACCGCAGAGGCGCTGCTCAACAATTATAACGTTCAGGTAAAGTACGTCAAAGACGGCGTGATCCTTGCCGAATCCGGGGTCAAAAATATCAGGATAAGCTTTTTTTCCCGTTTGATTTATTTGATCTCCTTCAATATCTCCTACATCGTTCCCGGGGTCTCCGCTACGTTGCCGGTAAATTACGTCAACGTGCATTTGTCTTTGGCCGCCGTGTGATCTGACGAACAAAAACATGAGCTCCTCTTCCCGGATATCCGCGGAAAAGGAGCTTTTTGTTCCCCAAAAACGGAAATTTACGCTCGTTTTTTTAAAATAAAAAACATATTTGTTGACAGTTTTGGTTTAATGTGGTATCATAACCCGTGAAAAGATCACAAAAGTGGTCTGACGGCTTTTGGGGAGTAGCTTGAATCCGACTTGTCAACAACCGCTTTTATAAGCTGGCAATCGGGCCCACAGGGAAGCAAGACCTTAGGCAGACGGTTTATGTTTCTGCCTGGGGTTATTTTTATATTCAGGCTTTTTTCAAAGGATCAGCCGTGTATTTTGAGCAGGAAAGGATGCGAAAAGATGAAATTCTATCTTGAGCAGATAGCCTCGGTGTTTGAGCACGTGGGCAGTTCTTTTGACGGGCTCTCATCACAGGAGGCGGCAAAACGTCTGGAGGCAAACGGCAAAAACAAGCTGGAGGAGGGCAAAAAAACTCCCCTTATCAAGCGTCTGCTTGAGCAGCTTGCCGACCCGATGATAATCATCCTCATCGTTGCCGCCGCGATCTCAGCAGTGCTTGCGGTGGTTGAGGGCGACGGTACCATCAAGGATTTTGCGGACGTTATTATAATAATGATAGTTGTTATCATCAACTCCGTTTTGGGCGTTATGCAGGAGAGCAAGGCGGAAAAAGCCATTGAGGCGTTGCAGGAAATGTCGGCGGCCACGTCAAAGGTGCTCCGTGACGGCAAGGTAGTCACCGTCAAGAGCGAGGATCTTGTTGTGGGCGATATCGTTATCTTTGAGGCCGGAGACGCTGTTCCTGCGGACTGCCGCATAATAGAATGCGCCAGCATGAAGCTGGAGGAAGCCGCCCTTACCGGCGAATCAGTTCCTGTCAACAAGATGATCGATGTCCTTACCGGCAACGAAAAGGGCGAGGTGCCCCTGGGCGACCGCAAAAATATGGTCTACATGGGCAGCACCGTTGTTTACGGCAGAGGCCGCGCGGTGGTCGTTGCCACAGGTATGGATACCGAGATGGGCAAGATAGCCAACGCCATCACTCTTGCCGAGGATGGGGATACACCTCTCCAGATAAAGCTCACGCAGCTTTCAAAGATCCTCACGGTGCTGGTCATCGGCATCTGTGTGTTCATCTTTGCTTTCAGCCTTATACAGCAGTATGTCAGAGACCCGAGCCAGATAAACTTTGAGTTTGCGCTGGATATATTCATGGTTGCAGTCAGCCTTGCTGTGGCGGCTATCCCCGAGGGCTTGGCGGCGGTGGTGACCATCGTCCTCTCCATTGGCGTTACGAATATGTCCAAGAAGAACGCCATCATCCGAAAGCTCACGGCGGTTGAGACCCTGGGTTGCGCTCAGATAATCTGCTCGGACAAAACCGGCACCCTTACGCAGAACAAGATGACCGTTGTTGACCATTTCGGCGATGACGAAAACCTCATTGCCAAGGCCATGGCTCTCTGCTCGGATGCGGAGATCGACGACAGCGGCGAGGTCATAGGCGAGCCCACAGAGGCGGCGCTGGTGGTGTTTGCCGACAAACTCGGTCTTAAGAAATCCCGGATGCAGGCCGAGACCCCCAGAATAGGCGAGGCTCCCTTTGACTCCGGCAGGAAGATGATGTCCACCGTCCATGCCGAAAACGGCGCTTTTGTCCAGTACACCAAGGGCGCGCCGGATGAGATCCTCAAAAAGTGTTCGGGTATGCTTGTAAACGGTCAGGTAGTGGCTCTTACCGAGGAACTCAAGGCAAAAATAGTTGCAGAGAACAAGAGAATGGCGGATAAAGCCCTCCGCGTGCTGGCCGCCGCTTACAAAAAATACGATTCAAAGCCTGCCGATTTTGATGCGGAAACGCTTGAAAACGACCTTATATTCATCGGTCTTGTGGGTATGATCGACCCTGTCCGTCCCGAGGTAAAGGACGCTATCAGCGAGTGCGGCAGATCCGGCATCACACCCATTATGATAACCGGTGACCACAAGGACACGGCGGTTGCCATCGCCATGGAGCTGGGCATAATCGACGACGCCTCACACGCCATCACCGGCGCGCAGCTGGATGATATCAGCGATGAGGAGTTCAAGGAAAAGGTCGCGGATTACAGGGTTTACGCCCGTGTTCAGCCGGAGCATAAAACAAGGATAGTCAACGCCTGGCGCGACAGAGGCATGATAACCGCCATGACCGGCGACGGCGTCAACGACGCCCCCTCGATAAAGAGCGCGGATATAGGCGTGGGCATGGGCATTACAGGCACGGACGTTACAAAGAACGTTGCGGATATGGTGCTGGCGGACGACAACTTTGCCACCATCGTCACCGCGGTCTCCGAGGGCAGAAGGATCTACGACAACATCCGCAAGGCCATCCAGTTTTTGCTTGGCTCGAACCTTTCCGAGGTGCTTTCGATCTTCTTCGCCACAATGCTCAACTTCACCATTCTCAGGCCGGTACACCTGCTGTTTATCAATCTTGTTACCGACTGCTTCCCGGCTCTTGCGCTGGGTCTTGAAAAGCCGGAAAGAGATATCATGGACCGCAAACCCAGGAGCACAAAGGACGGCATTTTCTCCGGCGGTGTGGGCTTCGATATATTTTATCAGGGTCTGCTTGTGACAATAATCACCCTTACGGCGTTCTTTATCGGCGAGTTCCTTGAAAACGGCGTCTGGAAGTTCACAAACATCCTTGAAGGCACAGCGGAACACGGCATGACAATGGCTTTCCTGACCATGTCCATGTGCGAGATATTCCACTCCTTCAATATGCGTTCCCAGAGAGGTTCCGTGTTTGCAATGGGCGTCCGGGGCAGCCACAACTGGTATCTTTACGGCGCCATGGCAGCCTCCCTTGCCCTTACAACAGCGGTTATTGAGATCCCCTTCCTGGCAGAGGCTTTCGGTTTTGCTACCATCAGCTTCAGAGAGTATGCAATAGCTATTGCGCTGGCGTTCTCCATAATCCCCATCGTGGAGATAGTCAAGCTCATCCAGAGGAGCATAGCAAAGTCGAAAAAATAATAGTCAGCATAAAAATGCGGCAGGCACTTTTTGAAAGTGTCTGCCGTTTTTGTATGTCCTTTATCCTTTAGTTTATCAGTCGGTTATAATCTCGCCCATAACGCCGGGAGCGGGGGTGGCGGCGTTGGCTTCATCGGTGTCAATGTGCATTGCGAGGGAGAAGTTGGGGCTAACTCTTACCACAACATCGTCAAATATAAGGGAACGGCCGTTGCCTTCCACCTTTACCTTGACGATCTGCTTGTCCTCAAGGCCGTATTTTGCGGCATCCTCGGGGGTGGCGTGGATGTGGCGCTTTGCGGCGATAACGCCCTGGGCTATCTCAACTTCGCCCTTGGGGCCCACAAGCTTGCAGCCGCCGCTGCCCTCAACGTCTCCGCTTTCACGCACGGGAGCGGTCACGCCAATGGAACGAGCGTCTGTAAGGGAAAGCTCGACCTGATCCGCCTTGCGGATGGGTCCGAGGATGGAAACAGCAGGGAAGCTGCTCTTGGGACCCACTACCTGGATCCTCTCCTCACAGGCAAACTGGCCGGGCTGGGAAAGATTTTTTTTGGGAGTCAGCTCATACCCTTCGCCGAAGAGTATGTCCAAGGTCTCACGGGTGACATGGACGTGACGGGCGGAGGTCTCGATTAAAACGGGTTTGTTCATTTTATATTCATCCTTTCGCCGGGCATAAGCCCTGTTTAATAATTGATAACGTATTTGTCTATGATCTCAAAAGGCACGTTGCAGGTGAGCTCGCCGAAGAGCTTCACGCTGGCCTTGATCTTGGCGTTGGTGTTGAAATGATATTCCGAACTTACAACCTTGCCGGTGGTCTTGTTGACGGTGCACTTTACGTAGGAGTTGCTGAAGGTGGGGGCAAAGCTCTCCACCTTGGCCATGGATTTGAATTTGTCGGTCTCGGTGTAGACTTCGTCCGCGGTGAGCACTGACATTACCTTGCCGTGGTTGGTCTTTGAGGGATCTTTGGGAAGGTCCGAAAGAGTTTCGGGCTTGAGCTTTATCTCAATAACATAGTTTTCGCCGTTCTCAACGCAGGTGGCGCTCTTTACCGCGGCAGGCTCAAGCTTGCTTGACCATGACTGCCCCTTGACGGGGTAGGAGCTGTGGCTCTCGCCCTTGGCAACCTTAGTCACCTCGGGGTCGGCGTCAAACATGGGAACTATCCAGCCCGCGACCTTCTCGATAAAGCCGCTGTCGCTGTTGATCTTGCCTATCTTATGCGAATTGGTAACAGTGTAGCCGGGTTTGTCCGCCTTGACAGCGTTTGAGGCGGTGTTGAAATATTCAACTATCGCGGGTATGCCCGTGGGGATAGCCGCTGCGGCGGTGGTCTCGGCGGAGTCGGTAACTTTCGCCGTTGTCTGCTCGGGAACAGTTGACTCAACAGTGGTCAGCTCCCCGGTGGTTACCTCGCCGGTCGTCGCCTCGGGCAAAGCGGAAGTCTCAGCCTCGTCGGTGGTTCCGGGGACAACGGCCTCCGTGGGCAGGGTGGTGTTCTCATCTACGGGCTTTTTTCCGCAGGAGCAGAGGGTGAGAACAGTTGCCGCTAAAAGAACGACAGCAAAAAATTTTTTCATAAAAACATCTCCAAGTAACAGGATAGATCAGGAATCATTTTATAAGATCAAGCCCAAGATCCTTGAGCTGTTGGGGATCCACCTCGGCGGGACATTCGGTCATGGGTTCTGAGGCGTTTTGCACCTTGGGATAGGCGACAACGTCGCGAAGGCTCTCACAGCGGAGCATCTGCATGACCAGACGGTCAAGGCCTATGCCCATACCGCCATGGGGCGGCGCGCCGAACTTGAAAGCGTCGGTAAGAAATCCGAACTTCTCATATGCCTCCTCATCGCTCAGACCCAGCAATGAGAACATCCTCTTTTGAAGATCCGGGTTTGTGATACGGATAGAACCGGAGGAAAGCTCAATGCCGTTGAGCACCAGATCGTAGGCCTTGGCCTTGACGTTGGCCTTGTCTGTCTCAAGGTAATCAAGACATTCGTCCATGGGCGCTGTGAAGGCGTGGTGCATGGCAATGAACTGCTGAGTCTCCTCATCCCAGTCAAAGAAGGGAAAGTCGGTGATCCAGATAAGATTATATTTATCTCCGGGAACGATGCCCAGCTTGTTTGCCACCTCAATACGCAGGGAACCCAGCACGGAGAGGACTGTGGAGTTTTTAGTATCTCCGATGATGAGGATAACGTCACCGTTTTCCGCGCCTGCCACCTGTGTGATGGACTTCATCTCGTCCTCGGTCATAAACTTGGCAAAGGAGGAGGCCACGGTGCCGTCGGGAGCTATCCTTGCCCAGGCAAGACCCTTTGCACCGATGCCCTTGACGTACTCTGTGAGCTTGTCGATCTCCTTGCGGGTGAGTGTGTTGTAGGCGCCCTTGGCGGTGATGCCTCTTACTGAGCCGCCGCCCTGCAGAGCGCCGGTAAACACGCCGAAGGCGCAATCCTTGACCGTTTCGCTCAGATCATAGAGCTCCATGTCGTAGCGTGTATCGGGTTTATCCGAGCCGTAGCGGTTCATAGCGTCGGTGTAGGTCATTCTGGGAATGGAGCCGGTTATGTCAACGTCTATTGCCTCTTTGAAAACGCGCTTGATGTATTTTTCGCCTATCTCAAGCACGTCCTCGGTGTCAACAAAGGACATTTCAAAATCTATCTGCGTAAATTCAGGCTGGCGGTCGGCGCGGAGATCCTCGTCGCGGAAGCAGCGGGCGATCTGCATATAGCGGTCGAAACCGGCAACCATTGAAAGCTGTTTGTAGAGCTGGGGTGATTGGGGAAGGGCATAGAAGGTGCCCTTGTGGATACGGCTGGGAACAAGGAAGTCCCTTGCACCCTCCGGGGTGGATTTGATGAGAATGGGTGTCTCTATCTCGATGAAGCCGTTCTCATCGAAAAAGTCCCTTGTGATCTTGCAGATCTTGTGGCGCATGAGTATGTTCTTTTGCAGGTCGGGACGGCGCAGGTCAAGGTACCTGTACTTTAGACGGGTGAGCTCGGAGGTCTGACAGTTTTCAACTATCTCAAAGGGAGGGGTCTCGCTCTTTGAGAGCAAACGCAGCTCCTTGACCTCGATCTCAATGTCGCCTGTGGGGATATCCTTGTTCTTTGAGGAACGCTCCCTGACTACGCCCCTTGCCATCACAACATATTCGCTGCGCAGGGAAAAGGCCTTGTCGAAAATATCCTTATCGCAGCCCTCGTCAAAGGCTAACTGAATGATGCCTGTGCGATCGCGCAGGTCAACGAAGATCAAAGCGCCCAGATCGCGCTGACGCTGTACCCAGCCTGCAACAGTGACCTCTTTCCCTGTATCGGCCATGCGCAGCTCTCCGCAGTAGTTGGTTCTTTTCATTCCTGTCATAAAATCCACTATAAATCGCCTCTTTGATCAAAATTTGAAATCGCCTGTATCTATTAAATCTACGGCAGTGCCTATCTCGTTCATGGACTGCCTTATGGATATTTCCATAAAATCCTCCGCAAGAGAATCAAGGGAGGCCTCCACCGTCTCGCCGGTGGACATATTTTTGACGGTGACCTTTCCGCTTTCAAGCTCGTTGCCGCCTATTACGGCGGTGTAGCGCGCCTTCATTTTGTCCGCGAACTTCATCTGCGCCTTTACGGAACGGCCTGAAATATCGGTCATGACGCTTATGCCGGAGTTACGCATATCAAAGGCTATCGCCGCGGCCTTGAGCCCGGCGTCTTCCCCGGCGGAGGCGATAAAGATATCGCAGACCTTTGCCTCGGGGAAGGCGACCCCCTGAGCCTCCATAAGCAGCAGGAGCCTTTCAATACCCATGCCGAAGCCCAGAGACGGAGTTTTTGCTCCGCCCAGCTCGTCAATAAGGCCGTCATAACGTCCGCCGCCGCAGACCGTGCCCTGGGCGCCTATCTGCCCGGAGACGAACTCGAAAACGGTGCGTGTGTAATAGTCCAGCCCCCTGACTATCCGGGGATTGATGGTGTAGGATATATTCATGGCGTCAAGATATTTCTTGACGGAGTCGAAGTGTTTGGCACAGTCCTCGCAGATGTAGTCGATCACCACGGGAGCGCCGGCGGCGATCTCGGAACAGATGGGACTTTTGCAGTCAAGTATCCTCATGGGGTTTCTGTCCAGCCGCTCAAGGCAGGTGGGGCAGAGCTTGTCCTTGTGCTCAAAGAAATAATCCTTGAGAGCCTTATGGTAGTTCGCCCTGCATTCGGGACAGCCGATGGAGTTTATCTCAAGGGATAGCCCGGTAACGCCGAGAAAGGCAAAAATGCTGTCCGCAAGGGATATAAGCTCAGCGTCCGCCGAGGGCTCGGCGGTGCCGAAACACTCCACGCCGAACTGGTGGAATTCGCGCAGTCTGCCTGCCTGGGGCTTCTCGTACCTGTAACATGAGGTGAGGTAACATACCTTCTGGGGCAGAGGCTCGTTGAAAAGCCCGTGCTCAAGGAAGGCTCTGGCGGCTCCCGCCGTCCCCTCCGGGCGCAGGGTAATTGAACGGTCGCCCTTGTCCTTAAAGGTGTACATCTCTTTTTGAACAACGTCCGTGGTGTCACCCACTGAGCGTTGGAAAAGCTCGGTGTGCTCAAATACCGGCGTTCGGATCTCTTTGTATCCGAAGTTGCCGGCAATCTCGAGCATCTGGCTTTCTACATATTGGTTTTTGTGGCTCTGGGAGGGGAGAAGATCCTGGGTCCCCTTGGGAGCCTTTGTGAGCAGCGCCATACGGGTATCTCCTTAGTTACTGAATTATTAAGGCGGACAAAAAATGCCCGCCGGTTTCCTGCAAAGTGAACAGGGATATGATCACCTGTGATTTTTCGGGTTTACTATATCGCGCCAGTCAAGGTCGCCCCGCTCAAGGCTGTGTATAAGCGCCTCAGCGGTGGCGATGTTGGTGGCGATGGGGATATTGTGTACATCGCAGAGTCTGAGAATGTCAGCTTCGTTGGGCTCCTCCGGCTTGCGGCTCAGAGGATCACGGAACATAAGAACAAGGTCAAGCTCATTGCAGGCGATCATAGCGGCTATCTGCTGGTCTCCGCCTTGCTGTCCGCTTAAAAAACGCTGTATCTCAAGACCGGTGGCCTCGCTTATCAGCTTGCCTGTGGTACCGGTGGCGCAAAGGGAGTGTCTGCTCAATATGCCGCAGTAAGCAATGCAAAACTGTGTGATAAGCTCCTTCTTCGCATCGTGGGCAATAAGTGCAATGTTCATTTTGCGACCTCCTTGTATGTGAACTTTGATTTAATTGTCTACACTTATAACCATTGTAACAAACATCAAACTGTATTTCAAGACTTTTTTAAATATTTATTACATAGACCGGCTATAAATAAGGTTGTAACAGTTTGCACAAATAAGACGGGAAAAGATAAGTCCGAAAACAAAAAACAGGAGCGGCAATGTGTGAACAAAACCGCTCCCGAACGTTATTTTTTGAACTTCATCGATATATCAAAGGCTTTGACGGAATGGGTCAGCGCCCCCATTGAGATGATATCCACCCCTGTGGCGGCCACTTGGGGGATAGTCTCGCTTGTGATGTTGCCGGAGGCCTCCAGCAAAGCCCTGCCGTCCACCAGTTCAACGGCGGCTTTCATATCCTCAAGGGACATATTGTCCAGCATTATTATTTCCGCGCCGCTGTCCAGCGCCTGATGAACCTCTTCAAGGTCACGGGTCTCCACTTCTATTTTTACCATGTGCCCCAAATGCGCACGAACGATATTCACGGCGTTTTCGATACCCCCGGCGGCGTCGATGTGGTTATCCTTGAGCATGGCGCCGTCCGAAAGGTTGTACCGGTGATTTTTCCCTCCGCCGCAGACCACGGCGTATTTCTGAAGGGCTCGGAGGGAGGGGAGGGTTTTGCGCGTGTCGGTGATCTGCGCCTTTGTGCCGGCGGTGAGCTTGACCGCCTCCGCCGTTGCCGTGGCGATGCCGGACATATGCTGAAGAATATTGAGCGCCGTGCGCTCGCCTTTAAGGAGGTAAACCGTCTTGCCGTGGAACCGGGCAATGATATCGCCTTTTTTGACCGCATGGCCGTCCTCAATGAGCTTTTCCGCCTTAAAAGAGGGATCGAGTATCTCAAACACACGCAGAGCTATATCGATACCGCAGAGCACACCCCCGGCCTTGGCGACAAAATATGCGTCGTCCTCCTGCTCCGGGGCAAAAAGGTAGTCTGTGGAAACGTCAACGTAGTTTATGTCCTCCTGAATGGCCTTTTTGATAAGATCGTCAATATAGAATTGAGTGAGCATATAATCACCATAGCCTTTCGGGCAAAAAATAGTTAATTTGAAA
>CAMOTT010000071.1 GCA_946626015.1 uncultured Clostridia bacterium
CAAGGCGCTGGATGTCCGGGAGGGTCAGCGCGTCCTTGATCTTTGCTCGGCCCCGGGAGGCAAATCTTTTACTCTGGCGGAACGTATGAACAATACGGGTTCTGTCCGATCCTTTGACATTTATGAACACAGGGTTCGTTTGATCGCAAACGGCGCAGAAAGGCTGGGACTCAGCTGCATTAAGCCCGAGCTTGGAGATGCTTCGGTCTTTAACGGAAATATCGAAAAAGCAGACAGGGTTCTCTGCGATGTGCCCTGTTCCGGGCTGGGGATAATAAGGAGAAAACCCGAGATAAAATACAAGAAATATCAAGATATTGACAAATTACCTGATTTGCAGTATCTTATATTGTGTAATTCTTCCTTTTATTTAAAAAACGGCGGCATACTGATCTACTCGACCTGCACCCTCAATCCCGCCGAAAACGACGAGCTCTGCAACAGGTTTCTTTCCGAGCATCCGGATTTTTCCTGCGTGGATGTCCTGCAAGGCTTGCGAGACAGAAACAGCAGATTTTTAACTCTTATGCCCCACAAAAACAATTCTGACGGATTTTTCATCGCCGCTTTTACACATTAGCTTTAAGGAGTATGGATTTGGACAGAGCAGATATAAAATCAATGTCATTTCCCCGGCTTGCTGAGGAGTGCAAAGAGATGGAACTGCCTTCCTTCAGGGCAAAGCAAATATATAAGTGGCTCCAGGTCAGGGGAGTTGAATCCTTTGATTTGATGACCGATCTATCCAAAGAGCTTCGCAGCACTCTTGATAAGCATTTTGAGATTTTTTCCTGCTCCATCAAGCGCAAACAGGTTTCCGCCATTGACGGCACGGTAAAATATCTCTTTGAGCTTAACGACGGGGAGCTTATCGAATCTGTTGTAATGAAGTACAAATACGGCCACACCATTTGCGTCTCAACGCAGGTGGGCTGCAAGATGAATTGCGCGTTCTGCGCCTCCGGTCTCAGCGGCTTTGTCCGCAACCTTCGTCCATCAGAGATCCTCAGCCAGATACACGCGGCGCAAAACGACCTTGGTATCAGCATCTCCCATATAGTTCTTATGGGCATGGGAGAGCCTCTTGATAATTTTGATAACGTAATGACCTTCCTCGAGCTTGTCTCAAACTCTGACGGATTAAATATCAGTATGCGCAAAATATCCCTTTCAACCAGCGGTATCGTACCCAGAATATACGACCTGCTTGAGAAAAAATTACAGCTGACGCTTTCGATCTCGCTGCACGCGCCAAACGATGAGATTCGTTCAAGCATCATGCCGGTCAACAAAAAATACGGCATCGACGAGCTGCTTAAGGCCTGCAGAGAATACGCAAAGCTTACTTCCCGCAGGACATCCTTTGAATACGCGCTTATCAGCGGAGTCACAGACACCGACGAATGCGCTGAACAATTAGCCTCAAAGCTTAAAAATATGTTGTGTCACGTCAATCTGATACCCGTCAATGAGGTGGCTGAAAACTCGTTCAAAAGGCCAAAATCGGAACAAACCGAACGGTTTATCGGTATCCTTGAGAAAAACGGTATCAACGCGACGGTACGGCGTAGTTTGGGCTCTGATATAGATGCATCCTGCGGGCAACTCAGGAATAGGCATAAGGAAGGGGAAAAATCAGTTTGTTAGTTGTTGCTAAAACAGACATAGGCAAAGTTCGTTCCTCCAATCAGGACAGCTACAACATCGGCGAATTTCAAAGCGGTGTTGTCTGGGCTGTTGTTTGTGACGGTATGGGCGGCGCAAACGGCGGAAACATTGCCAGCGCAACTGCCGTAAAAATGATTTCGGACAAGATCACCACCTGCTATTACGACGGCATGAGCGGTAATTCTATCCGCAATATGCTCCTTTCTTCCATTGAGACAGCCAACACCTGTGTTTATGAGATGGGGCAGTCAAATGAAAGCTTGTCCGGTATGGGTACCACCGTGGTCGCCGCCATTGTAACGGGAGACACAGTGTATATCGCTCACGCCGGGGACAGCCGCGCCTACCTGTTCAGCAACGGAGGCATCTCTCAGCTCACCAAGGATCATTCAGTTGTCCAGTTTATGGTGGAGCAGGGGCAGATAACCCAGGATGAGGCCCGGGTTCATCCCCGTAAAAACCTGATAACAAGGGCGCTGGGAGTTGACAGCACCCTTGACATAGATTTCTATGAAGAAGACTTCAATAAAGATGATATTTTGATGATCTGTACTGACGGCCTGACAAACTTTGTTGATAATGAGCTTATAAACAAAACTTTCAAAGAATCGGACTTCGGTGACTTTGCCGACAAACTTGTTGAAATTGCCAATGACTACGGCGGCGGGGATAACATAACCGTCGTTGCCATAGCAAACAATTGACGGGAGTGTGTGAAGTATGGAAAATTATGAAGGAAAAATTCTTGACGGTCGATACGAAATAAGAGAAACCATCGGCATAGGCGGAATGGCTGTTGTTTACAAGGCCTACGATAATATTGACGACAGGATCGTTGCGGTAAAGATCCTCAAGGATGAATTCCTCGCCAACGAAGAATTCCGCCGCAGATTTAAAAACGAATCCAAGGCCATTGCCGTTTTATCGCACCCTAACATAGTCAAGGTTTACGACGTCAGCTATGGCGACAGGCTCCAGTATATCGTCATGGAATACGTTGAGGGCATTACCCTTAAGGAGTATATCCAGCAGCAGGGCAAGATAGATATTAAAGAGGCTGTGCATTTTACTACACAGATCCTTCGCGCCCTTCAGCACGCCCACGATAAAGGCATCGTACACCGGGACGTAAAGCCCCAGAATATTATGCTCCTCCGCAACGGTACCGTAAAAGTTACGGATTTCGGCATTGCGCGATTCAGCCGGAGCGAAACAAGAACCATGTCCGAAAGCGCCATAGGTTCGGTGCATTATATCAGCCCGGAGCAGGCCAGGGGAGACATTACCGACGACAAGGCGGATATTTATTCCGTAGGCGTTGTGATGTATGAAATGGTTACAGGCCAGCTGCCCTTTCAATCGGACAACACCGTTTCAGTGGCTATAATGCAGCTGCAAACAAATCCCAAACGCCCCAGCGAAATAAACAACAGTATTCCAATCGGCCTTGAGCAGATAATTCTCCGCGCCATGCGCAAGAGCCCTGCGGAAAGGTATCAATCCGTTGCGGAGATGCTTTTGGCTATCGATGAGTTTAAAAGAAACCCCTCTGTGAGGTTTGATTACAACTATTTCGTTGATGACGAACCCACAAAATACGTCAAGCACACAGAAGACTATCGCAACCAGATGCATGACAGGGAAATACAAAACGAAAATAACTATAACGACGAAGAGGAGATCCGCAACCGGAGCATACCTATCATTACAGGTATAGTTGTGGGTCTGGTGGTGGTCATTGCCCTTGTATTCGGCCTGCTGTTGTTCACGGGCTTTTTCGACAGCGGCAAGATCGAAGTACCGAATTTCGTCAACATGAACTACTACCTTGAGATAGAGAACAACGCCGCTTACAAAGATTATAAATTCAAGGTGGAGCAGGAACAGAGCAGCTCATACGAAAGCGGCATAGTATTTAAGCAGAACCCCTCAAAGGGTCAAAAGATAAGCAAGAACTCGGAAATTACCCTCTACGTCGCCAGCAACACCACAAAAACAGTGGTTCCTGACGTTGTGGGCCGCACGTTCTCCGATGCCAGGGATATTATGTCGGCGGCCGGACTTAAGGTCTACCCCGTGCTTGAATACAGCACGACGGAAGAGTACGGCACGGTCATCAGAACCACGCCCGAGAAAGACGCTGAGGTCGATAACGGCACAACTATCACCCTTGTCATCGCCAACGATGAGGATGAAAACGCCACCGACGTCCCCAACATTGTCGGCTGGAGCCTTGAAAACGCAAGGGGAATGCTGGAATCCGTAGGCCTCACGTTGGATGAGAATATCACCAAGGAGGACAGCGACAAGGAGTACGGCATCGTTATCAGGCAGAGCATTTCCGATAAAAAGGTACCCAAGGGCACCAAGATATCAGTTGTTATCAGCAGCGGTATCCCTGCCGCAACAGAGGCCAAGATATCGGTAAAGCTCCCGGATCTCGGCTCCGGAGTGGACGGCAACATCAAGGTTTATCTTGACAATGTTATAGTTTCCGAACTGTCGGACAAAATAGTACTGCTCAACGGCAAAGCTTACAACTTCTCAGTCCAAGGTTCCGGCAGCAACAAGACCCTTGAGGTTTTTGTTGACGGCAATAAGATCTACGATTGTATAATCGACTTTACCAAAAACCCCTCCGCTATAAGCAGTGTCCACACCTATGATTATGACTCGTCAAATAAAAAAGCCTTTGTGCCTGACGTTATGGGTTACACCAAGAGCAAGGCTGTTCAGTCTATAAAGTCTGCAGGATTTCCAAATATCGAAATAATCGAAGAGATCACAAACGACCCCGAAAAGAACAACGTGGTCTATTCCCAGCAGCCGGAACACAGTTTGTTTACAAAATATCTTTTAAGCACACCGATAGCCATATATGTTTACAGATACCCGGCGGAAGAACCGTCACAGCAGGAACAACAATAAACGTTTGCGGTTAAAGGTGATCTTACTTGACTAATTTTGACGGAATAATTATAAAAGGTATCGGTGGCTTCTACTATGTTGAAGTCGCCGATGCAATATATGAGTGCAAGGCGAGGGGGCTGTTTCGCAAAGACGGGCTTGTGCCGCTGGCCGGAGACAGGGTATCCATTGAGGTAGACGGCAACGGCAAGGGCACTGTCGTTTCCATCGGGGAGAGGAAGAATTTCCTTGTTCGTCCCCCTGTGGCAAATATCGACAGGCTTTTTATTGTGGCTTCCACGGTGGAGCCCAAGCCCAGCACTCTGGTAATCGACAAGCTTACTGCGTCAGCTGAAAACAAAGGTATTGAGCCTATAATTGTTATTACAAAATCAGATATCAAGTCCGCCGATGAGCTTGCCTCGGCTTATGTTCATTCCGGCATAAAGACCCTCACTGTCTGCAGCGTGACCGGTGAAGGTGTGGATGCGGTAAAATCCGAACTGAATGGATACATAAGCGCCTTTGCCGGCAACTCCGGGGTGGGTAAATCCACCTTGCTCAACGCCATTGACAGCAAGCTTAATCTCCAGACAGGGGAGATAAGCGACAAGCTGGGCAGAGGCAGACACACCACAAGACACATTGAGCTTTACAAAACCTGCGGCGGATATGTTGCTGATACTCCCGGCTTTGCGGCATTTACGTTGGAAGAAAGAGAATTTATCTCAAAGGAAGATTTGCCTTTTTGTTTCCCTGAGTTTTTACCCTATCTCGGCAAATGCAAATTTTCCACCTGCACCCACGTCAATGACAAGGGCTGCAAGATCGTTGAGGCTGTAAACAACGGCGAGATAGACAAATCCCGCCACAACAGCTATGTTGCCATGTACAATGAAGTCAAAGATATCAAAGAGTGGGATCTGAAATAACGTACGGCGATCTCAAAAAGGATTGGTAGCTATATGAAAATTCTTGTTACCGGCGGAGCCGGATTTATAGGAAGCAACTTTATTTATTATATGCTTTCACAACACCCGGATTACGATATAGTCTGTCTGGACGCTTTAACATATGCGGGGAACCTCCGCACCCTTGAGAGCGCCTTAAAAAACAAACGCTTCAAGTTTGTCAAGGGCGATATAACCGACCGAGCCGGTGTATTAGAACTTTTCAGAAATGAAAAATTTGATATTGCGGTAAACTTTGCGGCAGAAAGCCACGTTGACCGCTCAATAATGGATCCGGGCATCTTCCTGTCAACCAACGTCATGGGTACGCAGGTGCTCCTCGACGCCTGCCGGGAATTCGGTGTTTCAAGATTTCATCAGATATCCACAGACGAGGTCTACGGCGATCTGCCCTTGGACAGACCCGATCTGTTTTTCACAGAGGAGACCCCTATACGCGCCTCAAGCCCATATTCCGCCAGCAAGGCCGGGGCTGATCTGCTTGTTCTGGCTTACCACAGAACCTTCGGTTTGCCGGTAACGATCTCAAGGTGTTCAAACAACTACGGCCCATATCATTTCCCGGAAAAACTTATCCCCATGATCATTGTCAATTTGCTGCACAACAAGCCGATCCCCGTATACGGAACAGGTGAAAATATCCGAGATTGGCTTTACGTCGAGGATCACTGCAGAGCGGTGGATTTGATACTGCACAAAGGCAGAGCAGGGGAGGTTTACAACGTCGGCGGTCACAACGAGATGAAAAATATAGACGTTGTAAAGCTTGTCATCGCCGAGTTGGGCAAAAGCGAGGATCTCATTACATATGTAAAGGATCGCGCGGGGCACGATAAGCGCTATGCCATTGATCCCACAAAAATTCAAACGGAATTGGGCTGGTCGCCACAGGTCAAGTTCAAAGACGGCATTAAAACCACCGTGCAGTGGTACCTGGACAACAGGCAGTGGTGGGAGGATCTGATCTCCGGCGATTACCTGAAATATTACGAAAAAATGTACCTTAACAGATAAAAATGCAGGCCCTTGAAATTGCCGCCAAACGGCAGTTCCAAAGGCCTGTTTCTTGTTTCTTAAATATTTTTTATGATCGATTGCCGGATCGGCTGCCGAACACCCTGCGAGGGGATTATTCTGTAAACCTTTCCGTCGTCATCCACCATGCTTATGGGGATTTCAGGAAGTATCGCGTGGAAACTCTCTATAAATTTGCTGCTGTTTTCCCGGGGGAAACCGGTAAGCAGGGTAAAGGCTTTCTTTTTTACTGCATAGCTCGAAGCCGCCAGAACAGGGGAGTCGTTAAAAACAATGGTCATTGGGGCATCCGCTTCAGTTGCAACCCTTTGAAGTTCGCAAAGAGCCTCAACATTTGGATTAAGACAAGCTTTCTGGGGAAACACGCATAATATTTCAAGAGTTACATCGTTCTGTTTTGCTAAAACTTTACCTGTTTCTATTAGTTTTGAACAGGAAACCTGCGGAGTCACGCAGGCAAGTATACATCTGTTTGCCGACATAATTACTGTTGCCTCCTTTAGTAGTGGTTGTTGGTTTGGGGGTCATGTTTTTATCCGCAAGCATACTATACCATAATAAGGATGAAGTTTTCTGTTGAAATAATTGTATAAACGGTAAACTTTTTATGAACAGGGAACCGCTCAGCTTCGGTCAATTCGATTTTTATCTTTGTAGTCAAGTATTTTTTTTGCGATATATATGGGGCGTTTTTTGGTCTCCATATATGTTTTTCCTATATATTCTCCCACGATGCCCAGACAAAGCAGCTGGATACCGCCCAGCAGCAGCACAAGCACGACTATTGTGGCGTAACCGGGAACATCGATCTTAAAGAAAAGCTTTTGTATAACTACAACTATCAAATATATTATTGAAAGCATTGAAGTTATCAAACCAACGCCGGTTGCAAGCTTAAGGGGTAGGGTAGTGAATGAAATTATACCGTCCAAAGCGTACTTAAAGAGTTTTCCGAACGACCATTTCGTCTCACCGCTGAATCTTTTCTCCGCGGTGTAGGGGATATACTTTGTATTGAACCCAACCCAGGAAAAAATACCCTTTGAAAATCTGAAATATTCCTCCATATCCAAAACGGCGTCCACCATCTCCCGGCGCATAGCCCGGAAATCGCTGGCGTTTTTTACAAACTCGGTATCGGAAAATTTATTTATTATTTTATAAAATCCGTTTTTGAAAAACCTTGATACGGCGCCCTCTTTACGGGTCTCCTGATAGGCGGTCACGCAATCCGTTTCGCTGTCCTCGTCAAGTATGCGCACCATTTCAAGCACTATTTCAGGCCGCTGCTGAAGGTCTGCGTCAATTATAGCCGTAATATCTCCGCAGCTCTCCTTAAGCCCGGCAAATATTGCGGACTCCTTGCCGAAGTTCCTTGAAAAATTAACAACCTTGATATTTTGCGTCGAGTTGTTATACACCTCACATAACGCTTTGTATGTGTTATCAGTACTTCCGTCGTTTACAAAAACGATCTCGTAGTCAAAGCCGCAGCCGGAAAAGGCTTTTTCAATGGCTTTGTTCATTTCCGCGATATTACCTTCCTCATTATAACACGGAACAACTAAAGAAAGCTTCATACTATCCTCCGCACCAACTGTGTTCTGCCTTTAAGCCAAGGCTCTGAAAAAATACCCGGTAATGCCCTCGTTCACCGCAGCTGACGTATATTCGCTCGCTGTTTTGATTAGCTTGGAGTCGTCAAAGTAATACTCCAGAATATCGTTTACTTCGCTTTTGCTTACAATGTTTCCGTTGAGTGAATAAGACTCTCCAACCTTTTTATAAGTGTTGACAGGGGAGAGCTTACCCTCTTTTACCAGATAAACCACAGCGGTAAAATTGCCGTCGGAGGAAGTGTAGCCAACAAGTACATCTTCGTTCAAATTATAATCATAAGAAATATATAACTTCTCAGCGGAAATTTTACCGATCTCCGAAACTTCTTTTCCCAACAGTGTATAAACGGGAGCGGCGGAGCCATCAGAGTTATAAAAATATACTTCGGGGATACCGTCTTTATCACCGTCAAATAGGACCCAGCCTGTATTTTCCGCGTTTCGGTTTTCAAGGAAAGCCTGACAGGAGGGAACCCATGAACCGTTTGCGGTATTATCGGAGCCTATCTTGTTATAGAAAAACGCCAGATATGAATCCGAAAGCATATCCTTGACTTCCGATTCCGTCAGCTTTGAACCTATCAGCAGCTGCTCAGAAGACTCAAGTCTGAGATCGATCTTATTTTTCAGATAATCCGCAATATAAGCGTTATATTCTTCGGATGAAATAGTATTTTTGTTGCCGGATATAGTATATTTCACCTCACGCTGTGATATATCATTGTAGTTGCTGCCCGTAAAAGTGTAATCCGCAAAGGAGAGGATATTTTCCTTCACTGATTTTTCAAAGGTAAATTCCGAAAGAGTGAGCGTATAGTTGTTCAGGGTTTTATAATCCCGGTAAATGACAGTATAAACCGGCTTTTTTGCCGCAATATCATAATAGAGATAAATCCGGCTGTTTCCTGAGATCGCTTCACATTTTGAAGCAAGCTTTTTCATTTCGTTATTTTCAAGCTTGTAAAATGACACCGGGTACAGATTATCTGAGTTCCTTTTACTTTTTAACATCAGCTCAGGCACACCGTCAAAATCGAGATCCAGCAATCTTAAAGAGTAGATACCGGACAAACCGATTTTTTTCAGCATAGAGCCGGCTGTATTGACAAAATCTATCATTTTATTGCTTTCCAGGCCGACTTTGTTAAAATCTAGCTGTTCCGTACCGTAATTTTTGACTTTACGGAGCAGCATCTCATCGTCGGATCACGAAGTATTGTCCTGCTTTCTGCCGCACCCG
>CAMOTT010000072.1 GCA_946626015.1 uncultured Clostridia bacterium
GAAAAGCTTGCAGAATGCATTGCCGAATGCGTAAAGATAAAGAGCGATATTGTTTCGAGGGATGAGTACGATAACGGTGAGCGCCGTCTGCTAAACCTCGGCCATACCTTCGGCCACGCCATCGAAAAGGCAAGCGGATTGACCATGACCCACGGATACGCGGTGGCTGTCGGTACCGTCATTGCCGCAAAGACAGCGGAAGGTTTGGGCATATCCTGCCCATGCAGCTCGGATATCATTGAGGCGTTAAAAAAATACGAGCTTCCTGTGGCCTGCGGCTACGATAAGCAAACTATAATAAATTACGCTCTCACAGATAAAAAACGAACGGGCGGAGATATTGCGCTGATACTGCCGGAAAAAATAGGCAAGTGTGTAATCTACTCCACCAAGGTTGACGATTTGAACGATATTGTAAAGCTATAAGCCTTGACGGCAGGTGTTTGTTTTGAAATACGATATTGAAATAACTCCCGGATTTTTAAACGGGAACGTTTCGGCGATCACTTCCAAATCCGATCTGCACAGGATCCTTATCTGCGCGGCTTTGGCGGATAGAGAAACGAAAATACATATAAACAGAGGATTGTCCGATGATATTAACGCTACGGCGGAGTGTTTGACTGCGATGGGGGCGGAGGTTCGGATATCCGGGGATATGATAACTGTAAAACCCGTAACCGACGCAAAAAGCGGCGTTTTGCTGAATTGCCGGGAGAGCGGTTCAACGCTGAGATTCCTGTTGCCTGTTGCTTCGGCGGTGGCAGGGAATTTTTCGATAACAGGGGAGGGTCGACTCCCTGAAAGACCATTGGATACGCTGCTGGATCTGATGATTTCCCACGGCTGCGAGGTAAGCTCCCGAAAACTTCCCTTATCTGCAACAGGAACGCTTTTGCCGGGGACATATTCGCTCAGGGGCGATATAAGCTCCCAGTATATTTCCGGTCTGCTCTTTGCGCTTCCGCTGCTTGAGGGTGACAGCGAGATCGTTTTGTCGTCGCCTTTGCAATCAAAGAGATATGTGGATATGACAATAAGCACGCTGTCGGTATTCGGGGTAAACATAATCAGAACCGACAGCGGTTATTCGATCAAGGGCGGTCAGAATTATATTTCACCGGCCGAAACGCAGGCGGAGGGCGATTGGTCAAATTCCGCTTTCTGGCTGTGTGCCGGAGCCTTAGGCGGCAGTATTTCCTGCGCAGGATTGAATATGGAGTCAACTCAGGGCGACAGGAGGATATTGCAGATACTTGCTCAGATGGGGGCAGAGATCGAATATGATGGTAATTATTTATCTGTAAAGCATAAACCTTTACACGCTGTTGAAGTAAGCGTATCGGATATACCCGATCTGGTGCCGGCGCTTGCTGTTGTAATGTCGGTAGCCGAGGGCAGATCGGTCATAAAGGACGCAGGCAGACTCAGGCTGAAGGAGAGCGACAGGCTCCATTCCGTCACCGTTTCGCTCAATTCCATCGGAGCTGATATTACGGAGTTCGAGGACAGACTTGAGATATCCGGTGTCGGAAAATTGCGCGGCGGCACAGCGGACAGCTTCAACGATCACCGCATAGCTATGGCGCTGGCTGTGGCGTCGACCGTATGTGAAAACAAGCTTACAATAACCAACGCTCAGGCAGTCAGGAAATCGTACCCGGAATTTTTTGATGATTTCAATAGATCAGGAGGTAAGGCTGATGTCATCCCAAACAGGTAAAAATGTCAAGGTCTCGGTTTTCGGACAGTCACATTCTCAATGTGTGGGAGCCGTGATAGACGGCATCCCTGCCGGCGAGGCTGTTGATATGGAAAAGATACTGTGCTTTATGAAGCGCCGCGCGGCCGGCAATAACAGCTGGTCAACCGGGCGCAGAGAAGCCGATATACCGCAAGTCGTTTCGGGGATAGTTGAAGGGGTCACCTGCGGCTCGCCCATAACGGTCATAATGGAAAACAAGGACACAAGATCCTCGGATTACGGCGACCTGAAATTTGTACCCAGGCCGTCACATTCAGATTATCCGGCCTTTGTGAAATACGGCGAGGCTCACGATATCAGGGGAGGGGGACACTTCTCCGGCAGACTTACAGCGCCTCTGTGCTTTGCGGGAGCCCTGTGTATGCAGATACTGGAACGCAAGGGCATAAATATCGGGGCACATATTTCATCTGTGGGTCGGGTGGATGACGCGGCTTTTGACAGCGTAGAGCTAAGTGTTGAGGAGCTTAAATCGGCAGGTCAAAAACAGTTCCCTGCTCTTGATGACGCCGCAGCGGCAAAGATGATCGAAGCTATCGAGGAGGCAAAAAGCAAGGGCGATTCCGTTGGCGGCACGGTGGAATGCGGAGTGATCGGTCTACCCGCGGGCATAGGCGAACCCATGTTTGACGGCCTTGAAAACAGATTGGCGGCGGCTTTGTTCGGAATTCCGGCAGTAAAAGGCATCGAATTCGGCAAAGGCTTTGATAGCAGCAGATCGTTGGGTTCGGAAAACAATGACGGGTACTATTGCAATGGCGGAAAGGTAAAGACCTTTACAAACAACAGCGGCGGTATCCTCGGCGGAATGAGCACGGGTATGCCGGTGATTTTTAAACTTGCTTTCAAGCCCACGCCATCAATAGCTCTGCCGCAAAAATCAATTGACTTGAGAACGATGGAAAGTAAAGAGCTTGTCATAAAAGGCAGACACGATCCGTGCATAGTTCCGCGGGCTGTTCCCTGCGTTGAGGCTGTGACTGCGATCACACTGCTTGATTTGATTTATGAGGATAGAAGATATGAACATTGATCAACTCAGAAAAGAAATCGACAAAACGGATGATGAGTTAGTCAGGCTTTTCAATAAGCGGATGAACACCGTTCTGGAGATAGCCAAGTACAAAGAGAGCACAGGTATGGGCGTACTTGACAACAGCCGTGAGAAGAACATAGTAGACAGGGTAACGGGCGAAGTCCCTGAGGATATGGCAAATTACGTCAAGATACTTTTTTCGACCCTTTTCAGCTTGAGCAGATCTTATCAACGGTCGTATATCGAAAGAAAAACAGAGCTTTCAAAACAGATAGAGGCTGCCTTGCAAAAAACGCCGGAAAAGCTTCCCAAGTCGCCGAAGGTCGCCTGTCAGGGCGTGCCGGGAGCCTATTCCCAGATAGCCTGCGGCAAGATATTCAGATCCCCGGAGATAAATTATTTCAGCGGATTCAGAGGTGTTTTCGATGCCGTTGAAAAGGGTATCTGCGATTACGGTATCCTGCCCATTGAGAACAGCTCATACGGCTCGGTGGTAAATGTTTATGACCTGATGAGAGAGTACAGGTTCAGCATAGTCAGCAGCACAAAGCTTAAAATCGAGCACTGCCTTTTGACCAACGGCAATGCGGAATTGAGCGGCATCAGGGAGATATTCTCCCATGAGCAGGCAATAGGGCAGTGCGGCAGGTTCATAGACTCACTGGGTGACGTTAAAGTGACGGTCTGTGAGAACACAGCCGCCGCCGCTAAACTTGTTGCCGACAGCAAACGAACCGACGCTGCGGCGATATCCTCCGCCGAATGTGCCGGTATTTACGGCCTCAGGGTGCTTAAAAAAGGAATACAGAACACAGACAACAACTATACAAGATTTATCTGCATAGCAAAAAATCCTGAAATATATCCCGGCGCAAACAACATAAGTTTTATGATGACTATTCCCCACAGACCCGGTTCGTTGTTTGAGTTTATGTCCGAGTTTGCGGCTTTGGGGCTTAACCTCACAAAGCTGGAAAGCCGCCCGATAGCTGGCAGCGATTTTGAGTTTATGTTTTATTTTGTTCTTGAGGGTTCCGTGCTTTCAAAAGACGTTATGTCTCTTCTCAATGATTTGTATTCAAGGGCAGGTTACTTTGTTTTCCTTGGAAATTATACGGAGAAATAATAAAATCGCGGAGGTTTGGCAATTGGAATACGGATTGATAGGCGAGAGCCTTAAACACAGCTATTCAAAAGAGATACACAATAAGCTCAGCGATTACGATTATCAGATAATAAACCTGAGCAGGGAAGATTTTGACAGCTTTATCTGCAAGCACGATTTCAGGGGAATAAACGTGACCATCCCATATAAGATCAGGGTTATGCCGTTTTGCGCAACGCTTTCAGAGAGGGCAAGACGTGTCGGCAGCGTCAATACCGTAACGGTGGACGAGGCGGGCAAGCTCCACGGTTACAATACTGATTATTTCGGGTTCGGTTATATGGCAAAACGGGCCGGGATATCATTCGAGGATAAAAATATTGTCATTCTCGGCAGCGGCGGCACCTCGCTGACCGCCCGCGCGGTGGCTGAGGATTCAGGCGCGAAAAAAATCGTTGTTGTTTCAAGAAACGGCAAAAATAATTATGAAAACATTTCTGAACTCTATGGTTACGATATAATAATCAACACAACTCCCGTGGGAATGTACCCCGGGAACGGCAAAAGTCTTGTTGATCTGACAAGGTTCGTTAATTGCCGCGGAGTTATCGACGTTATATATAACCCGCTGCACACGGCGCTTTTGCAGGCGGCTCAGCGTATGGATATTCCCTGCGCCAACGGTCTGCCCATGCTTGTGGCTCAGGCAAAGCTTGCCCGGGATATTTTCCTCGGCGTCAAAACTGACGACAGCGATATCGAAAGAGTTTTCAACGAGATGACAAACGAGTTTTCAAACATAGTCCTTGTAGGGATGCCGGGCTGCGGGAAAACCACGATCGGCAAAATGCTCGCAAAAAAAACCGGAAGAAATTTCGTGGATATGGATATTTATATCGGGAAAAAGCTCGGCATGACCGTGCCGGAGATTTTTGAAAAATACGGTGAGGACTATTTCAGGGACGCCGAATCGGAAGCGGCGGCGGAGCTGGGTAAAGAGCATGGCCTTGTGATAGCAACAGGCGGCGGCGCGGTGATGAGAGAAAACAACAGAAACGCTCTGCGTCAAAACGGAAAGGTGATCTGGCTCAAACGGGATATCGAAAAATTGAGCATGAGCGGCAGACCGCTTTCCACCGGCCTTGACGCGTTGAAAAAAATGTTCAGGGATCGGGAAAAATATTATTCTCAGTGCAGCGATTTAAGCATTGACAATAATGGTAAATCGCCCGACATTGCGGCGGGCAAAATTTTGGAGGAGATCAGAGTATGAAGCTGTGTATCATCAACGGCCCGAACTTAAATATGCTTGGGATAAGAGAACCTGATATTTACGGCGCGAAAACCTATGATGATCTTGTGGACTTTATCAGACGCGCCTGTGAGGAAAAGGGAGTTGAATGCGATATTTTCCAGTCAAACAGCGAGGGTGATATCGTCACAAAGATCCAGCAGACCTACGGCGATGCCGCCGGCATAGTTATAAACCCTGCCGCATACACTCACACAAGCGTGGCTATTCTTGACGCTTTAAAGGCGGTAGGTCTGCCTGCGGTGGAGGTGCATATTTCGGACGTTGATTCCCGGGAGGATTTCAGAAAGATATCCTATGCCGGTATGGCCTGCGAAAAAAGATTTTCCGGGCTGGGCTTTGAGGGGTATCGGCAGGCTGTTTTTTATCTGGCTGATAAATACGGTTAAGTATAAAATCGCATTGTGCACAAAAAAGTTATGCGTTGACAAATAAATTTTTGTTAATAACAAAATCCGCAAATATTGAAATTTTATGTTGAAAATGATAAAATATATAATAACTATATGATTGAATATTGTGATGAGGTTCCTTATGGGTAAAAGCATCAATATAATATGCGGTCATTACGGCAGCGGCAAGACAAATTTTTCGCTTAATCTGGCGCTGCGCAAAAAGCGCGAGGGCAAAACTGTTGACATAGTTGACCTTGACATAGTAAATCCGTATTTCAGAACAGCGGACTATAAGAATTTCCTTGTTGATAACGGAATTCGCGTTATCAGTCCCGCAAGCGCGGGCACAACTTTGGATGCTCCGGCGCTCACATCGGAGATATATTCTGTTTTTGACGACGTTGACGGATACACGGTCATAGACGTGGGCGGAGATGACGTCGGAGCTTCTGCTTTGGGCAGATTTTCAAAGCTCATAAAGGCGCTCCCCGAGCCGTATGAAATGATTTTTGTGATAAACAAATTCCGCTCCATGATCTCGGAACCGGAGGACGCGATAGAAATAATGCGTGAGATCGAGGCCGCCAGCAGGCTCAGCGTTACGGGAATAGTAAACAATTCCCACTTGGCAACCATTACCACGGCGGAGGATATTTTAGGCTCGCTGGATTACGCAAAAGCTACGGCGCAGCTTGCAGGTCTGCCGCTTTTGGCAACCACGGCGCCGGCAAATCTTGCTTCGGAGCTGGAGGGCAGGGTGGAGAACCTGCTGCCGGTGGAGGTCATAGTAAAACTGCCGTGGAATTAAATTTTCAGTGTATTAATTCTCAGTTTAATAAAGGGAGGCTCAATAATGGCTAAAGGTAAAGTAACAGTTGCGGAGAATGTCTGCAAGGGCTGTGAGTTATGCGTAGCGGCTTGTCCGAAGCATATTCTTGCGCTTTCAAAAGACAAACTCAACAGCAAGGGTTATCATCCCGTGGGTGTGACAGATCCTGAAGAATGCATAGGCTGCGCCGCCTGCGCTACGATGTGCCCCGACTGCGCGCTCACAGTCGAAAGATTTTAACTAAGAGGATTTCAGTTACAATTTTCTCGGAAAGGTAAATGGTATTTTTTATGGCTGAAAGAGTATTGATGAAAGGCAACGAAGCTCTTGCAGAGGCTGCGATCAGAGCAGGCTGCCGTAATTTCTTTGGTTATCCCATAACTCCCCAGACAGAGCTTGCCGCATATATGGCAAAGCGTATGCCGAAAATCGGCGGAACATATCTCCAGGCAGAAAGCGAGATCGCCGCGATAAATATGGTTCTCGGCGCTGCTTCCGCAGGTGTGCGCGCAATGACCTCATCCTCGTCTCCCGGAGTCAGCCTCAAAACAGAGGGTATTTCTTACATGGCAGGTTCCGATCTGCCTGCGCTTATTATAAACGTCCAGCGCGGCGGTCCCGGCTTGGGAGGGATCCAGCCCTCGCAGTCCGATTACTGGCAGGCGACAAGAGCGCCGGGTCACGGCGATCTGCACGTGCTTGTGTTTGCTCCCTCCTCGGTTCAGGAGATGGTTGACCTTGTGAGCAAGGCCTATGATCTTGCGGATAATTACCGTATGCCGGCGATGATTTTAGCTGACGGCATGCTTGGCCAGATGATGGAGCCTGTGGTTCTCAGCGATGAGTCCGACAAGCCCCTTCCCAAGAAGGAATGGGCGGCCTGCGGCCACAATAATGAGCGTAAACACAACATCATAAATTCTCTTTACCTCACCGCTTCGGAGCTTGAAAGGCTCGTTAAAGAGCGTTTTGAGCGTTACAAGGTGATCGAAGAGAAGGAGCCAATGTTTGAAAACTACTGCACAGATGATGCAGAGTACATAGTGGTGGCGTACGGCGCGACGTCAAGGATCGCAAAGGCTGCGGTCAAAGAGGCCCGCAGCGAGGGCATCAAGGTCGGTCTTGTCCGCCCGATAACTCTCTGGCCCTTCCCCAAGAAGGCTATGGCAGCCGCCGCAGAGAACGCCAAGGCTTTCCTTTGCGTTGAGATGAGCATGGGACAGATGATAGATGACGTAAAGCTTGCCATCAACTGCAAATGTCCCGTTGGTTTCTTCGGCCACACAGGCGGCGTTATTCCCACGCCTGCCGAAGTTCTCGAAGAGATCAAAAAGATGGCAAAGGCTTAATTTATTCTACAGAAAGGATCAGATTTATCCGTTAATTTCAGATAGATCACGGTATTTGATATGGCTGTTGTTTTTAAAAAACCAAGCGCTTTGACTGATATGCCTACTCATTATTGCCCCGGCTGTACCCACGGCATTATTCACCGTCTCGTGGCGGAGGTCATTGATGAGCTGGGTATCGAGGGCAAGACTGTTGGTATCGCCCCGGTAGGCTGCGCGGTTATGGCATACAATTATTTTGCTTGCGATATGATCGAAGCTCCCCACGGCAGAGCGCCGGCGGTTGCTACAGGCGTCAAGCGTTCCCTCCCCGGAAACGTTGTGTTTACTTATCAGGGCGACGGTGACCTCGCCGCTATCGGTACTGCGGAGACAGTTCACTCTGCGACAAGAGGAGAGAATATAACCGTTATCTTTGTAAATAACGCTATTTACGGAATGACCGGCGGTCAGATGGCGCCCACCACACTGCCCGGTCAGGTCACACAGACCACCCCTTACGGCAGAGATGTTAAGGTTGCGGGTTATCCTGTAAGGATCTGCGAAATGGTCTCTACTCTTGATGGTACTGCCTACGCGGAGAGAGTCGCGGTCGATTGTGTCAAAAACGTAAACAAGGCTAAAAAGGCTATTAAAAAGGCTTTTCAGACCCAGCTTGAGGGTAAGGGCTTTTCAATCGTTGAGGTCGTTTCCGCCTGCCCCACCAACTGGGGTCTGGCTCCCAACGATGCCCTTGAATGGCTTCGCAACAATATGCTTCCTTATTATCCCCTTGGTGTCTACAAGGATAAGACAGAGGAGGTAAAAGAATAATGAAAGATATGAATGCTATCCTCGCCGGTTTCGGCGGACAGGGAATTTTATTCATGGGCAAGGTTATTGCTTATGCCGGACTGTTTGATAACAGAGAGGTCTCGTGGCTCCCGTCTTACGGCCCGGAAATGAGAGGCGGCACGGCAAACTGCAGCGTGTGCATCTCTGATGATCCTATATGCTCGCCACTTGTTAACAACCCCAATGTTCTTATTGTTATGAATTTACCCTCATTCGATAAGTTTATTGACAAAGTTGTGCCCGGCGGAATTGTAATAATCGACAGTACCCTTATTGACAAAAAAGTCCAGCGTGACGATATCACCGCCTACTACGTTCCTGCCACTGCTCTTGCGGAGGAGAACGGCATGAAAGGCTTGGCGAATATCATTCTCATGGGAAAGATGATGTCGGTGACAAATTTCTGCACAAAAGAAACAATGCAGAAAACTTTGGAAAAAATCATACCTCCCAAAAAGCAACATCTTATTCCCAAGAATATGAGCGCCGTTGAGCTCGGTATCAATGCGTGATGTTGAAATGATTTTATGAAGGGTTGTGTCTGTAATGAAATTCAGCAGATGGATTTTTGTTACAGGCACACTTTTTCTTTTGGTCTTCTGCTTCAGCGTTCAGGCATTTGCGGTAAAGCTGGACGGAATTATAGGCGAAGTTGAGTGGAACGGATGTAAGAAGGAGTTTGTTTTCTACAACGAATATGAAAGCAACTGCGCCGTGCAGGAGACCTGCCTGAGAATTCTTGAAAGCCCA
>CAMOTT010000073.1 GCA_946626015.1 uncultured Clostridia bacterium
ATCAAAAAGCAAACCGATTATTCAATAGTTACCATCGGGCTCATTGCAGGCGAGTTTTTTAAATCCAAGGGCATAGCCATAACCAAAGAGATCTTTGGTATGTCTCAGGATCCCTCCCTTTATAACGCTCGAAAAACCGCCTACGATATAATCGACAAATACGGCATGGAGGAAACCGACGAGGTTTTCATTATTTACACAAGCTTCGACAGCAGTATGGTCTGCAAGCCCTGCATACGCAGGCTCCTGCCTATCAGGATAAGCGACTTCAAAAACATTGATCTGACGGAACCTGAGCACGATATATTATATGTTCCGTCGGCCAACGAGGTCTTCGGTATGCTTGTCCCCCAGTATCTTGTGGGTATGATATTCGGCACCGTTGTGCAGGCCTACGCCAGTGAGCATTATTCGAGAATGAACGCCATGCAGAGCGCGACGCGCAACGCGGACGATCTTCTGCAAAAGCTCAAGTTAGAATACAATATGGCCCGTCAGGCATCCATCACTCAGGAAATAGCGGAGATCACGGGTGCCGCGGCAGCTTTAAACGGAGGCGATCAGTGCGATCATTCACACTGATCTGATCGTGTTGCCGGCTCAGTTTGCCGCGTTTCGGCAACGAGCGGCGGCAGTAATCGCCATTAACGCCTGCTCGGGCAAAGCAGGATAACGGTGATTTTTATTGAACTATTATTGCCCGAAAGGCTATGGTGATTAAAATGCCTGACAAGAAAGGTAAAATAATAAAAATAAGCGGTCCTGTTCTTGACGTAAGATTTGAGGGCGAAGCTCCCGAGGCAAACAACCTGCTTGTAACTTCAACAGGGCTCCATATGGAGGTCGCCTCGCACCTTGCCCCCGGGATAGTGCGCTGTATAGCTCTTGAGGCCACAGACGGCTTGTGCTGCGGAACTCAGGTATCAGATACAGGTCACGGCATCCAGGTGCCTGTGGGTGAAAATCTGCTTGGCCGCGTGGTGGATGTGCTGGGCAGACCCATTGACGATCTGGGCGAGATCGACGCCCCAAAGTGGGATATACACCGCCAGTCCCCCAGCTTCAAGGATCTCAACCCGGCAACGGAGTTTTTTGAGACCGGCATCAAGGTCATTGATCTGCTTGCTCCCTACGCAAAGGGCGGAAAGATAGGCCTCTTCGGCGGCGCCGGCGTTGGCAAAACCACGCTCATCATGGAGTTGATATACAACATTGCAAAAAATCACGGCGGATATTCCGTGTTCACCGGCGTTGGTGAAAGAAGCCGTGAGGGCAACGATCTTATAAACGATATGAGGAAATCCGGAGCCATCAATAAAACCACGATGGCCTTCGGTCAGATGAACGAACCCCCCGGATCCCGTATGCGCGTTGCCCTGACGGGGCTCACAATGTCCGAATATTTCCGCGACGTTATGCACAAGGATGTCCTTTTGTTCATAGATAATATTTTCAGATATGTTCAGGCAGGCAACGAAGTATCCGCCCTGCTTGGCAAAATGCCCTCCGCCGTTGGTTATCAGCCCACCCTTGCCAACGAGCTGGGTGATCTGGAGGAGCGTATCGCCTCCACTCGGGACGGTTCTATTACCTCCGTACAGGCGATCTATGTTCCGGCGGACGACCTTACCGACCCTGCGCCCACAGCGATTTTCTCCCATCTGGACGCCACGACCGTTTTATCCCGTCAGGTCTCCGAGATGGGCATCTATCCTGCCGTAAGCCCCCTTGAATCGAACTCCAGGATACTCGATCCCGCAATAGTCGGAGACGAACACTACGAGGTGGCGCGCCGCGTTCAGGAATGCCTGCAAAGGTACGATGAGCTGAAGGATATAATCGCCATATTGGGTATGGATGAATTATCCGAGGAGGATAAACACACCGTCCACAGAGCAAGGCGCATACAAAAATTCCTTTCTCAGCCCTTCAACGTCGCTGAGGTGTTCACCGGTATGCCAGGCCGATTTGTACCCCTTAAGGATACCGTCCGGAGCTTTAAAGCTATCATTGACGGCAAAGCTGACGAGCTGCCGGAGGCCGCTTTTTATATGGTCGGCGATATTGACGAGGCCTTTGAAAAAGCAAAAACTCTGGAATAACAAGATCACCGAAAGGAATACCTTAAATGAGCACTTATCATCTGCGTATAATGACCCCGGAGCACGAGTTCTTCAACGGTGAAGTGGAAGGGCTCATAGTGACCGTTCCTGACGGTGAGCTGGGTATTTTTGCCGGTCATCTGCCTCTGGTCGCTCCCCTTGTTGTGGGCAGTATACGTCTGAAAATTGACGGAGAATGGAAGGAAGCTTTCAATTCCGAGGGCTTTATCGAAGTCGGCCACGATGACACAGTGCTTTTTACCCAAGCCTGCGAATGGCCTGAGGATATTGACGTTGTCCGCGCTGAAGAGGCTCTGCGGCGCGCGCAGGAAAAAATCAGACAGCGCAGAAGCATCGCCGAACACAAGGGCTCAAAAATATCCCTTGCCAGAGCCATGGCAAGGCTCCGCGTTGCAAACCACAAGCTGAAATAAACTTAACAAAAAACGTAAAACACCGCTGAGGAGCTTTTTCCTCAGCGGTGTTGTTGTACCTATTCTTATTTTAAAACTTTACAACTTCGGGAGCTTTTGTAAAGGAACTGAATGTTGCGGTGGCATTTTTGAAATAAAGCACCTGAGTGTTGTCATCGTCCGGGCTGTACATTGCCTTGAGCTCAGGCATTTTGTCCAGCATGGCAACTTTGACCTCACGCCTGTCGTCGTTGACCAGCTCGCCTGAAATACGGAGCCATTCGGCGCCGTTAAAGGCGCAAAGCTCCGCTTTCGGGTTTACGTTAAGCTGCTTTGACACAGCCTTTACCTTGCCCGTCTGGATATACAGCTTGCCGTCATAAAGCAAAACCGTGCCAAAGGGGCGGCATCTGGGTTGATCCCCTTCCACTGTGGCCAAATAATAGGTCTTGACTTCGTCAAGGAATTTGTATACTCTCTCGATACCTTCCATATAAACAGCCTCCTTTTAAGTACGGGATCAGAATATATCACCCTGCTCGATGATCTTTATGCCTGCGTCATTGAGCGCCTCGGTCGCCAGCTCGTTATTCTCGACCCTTATTATCACATATGCGCTGCCGCTCTTCGGGGTGATGAACGCATAGGCGTATTCAAGGCTGATACCTTTGTCGGTAATGGTTCTGATGGCCTTTGCGAAACCGCCGGGAACGTCCGGGATAGCAACGCCCAGCACCTCTGTGGCGGAAACTGTCATACCGTCATTTTTGAGAATCTGAACAGTTGATTCCGGATCGTTTACAATTAGCCTGAGGATGCCGAAATCGGTAGTATCCGCTATTGAAAGGGCGCGGATATCAATGTTGTTTTTTGCCAGCAATTCCGTAATTTCCGCAAGGCGGCCGGGTTTATTCTCAACAAAAACTGAAATCTGCTTGATTGCCATAATATTACCTCCTTAAATTACACGGTTATCTATTACTCTTATTGCCTTACCCTCCGAACGGGGCAGCGAATGGGGTTCCACCAGCTTGATAACTGCGTGAACGCCCAAGGTCTGCTGCATTGCGGTGGATATGGTTTTTTCGATCTCTTCAAGCTTACGGACTGAGTCTGAGAACATTGTATCCGACATTTCTATCAGCACTTTCATTATATCAAGATTATTGACCCTGTCAACAACTATCTGATAGTTGGGTTCCATGCCCAGCTGGAGGATAACGTGCTCCACCTGTGACGGGAACACGTTTACGCCCCTGATTATAAGCATATCGTCTGAGCGGCCCTTGGGTCTGAGCATCTTGACCAGCGTTCTACCGCAGGAGCACTCCTCGTGGGTGATGGCTGAGATATCATGGGTGCGGTAACGCACCAGCGGCAACGCCTCTTTGCCTATGCAGGTGAAAACAAGCTCGCCGTAAACACCGTCCGGCAGCGGTTCAAGGGTCTCCGGATCAATGATCTCGGGGTAGAAATAATCCTCGCTGATGTGCATACCGTTCTGTTCCTCGCACTCAAAGGCAACTCCGGGGCCCGCTATCTCGGACAAGCCGTAGATATCATAAGCCTTGATGTCAAGGGATTTTTGGATCTCCTGCCTCATGTTTTCGCTCCACGCCTCAGCGCCGAAAATACCTATCCTCAGAGGAAGCTCTTTGGGATCGATACCGGCTTCCTTAATCGACTCGCCTATGAACATGGCATAGGACGGCGTACAGCAAAGCACGTTGGAGCCGAAATCCCTTAAAAGCTGGATCTGCCTTTTAGTATTGCCGGAGGAAACGGGAATAGCCGTGGCTCCGGCTTTCTCCGCGCCGTAATGGATACCGAGACCGCCGGTAAACAAACCGTAACCGTAAGAAATATGAATATAATCGTCCTTTGTGACGCCCATGGCGGTGAGGGCTCTCGCGGTACTCTCCGCCCAGCGCTCTATATCGCCTTTTGTGTAACCCACAACGGTCTGCTTGCCTGTGGTACCGGAGGATGCGTGCACCCTGACGAGCTCATCCCTGGGCACGGCGAACATACCGAAGGGGTAATTGTCACGAAGATCCTGCTTTATGGTAAACGGAAGCTTGGTGATATCGTCAATGGATTTGATATCCCCCGGAAGCAAACCGATTTCATCGAATTTTCTTTTGTAAAACGGAACATTGTTGTAACAGTTGTGCACCATCTTTATAAGACGTGCGCTTTGAACAGCGCGGAGATACTCCCTTGACGCTGTTTCTATCTCGGGCGTGAAATATTTTTTCATTTTTTACTGTCCTTTCCGATAAACGCCTATGGATACCGAATATGCAAAATGACAGGAAACAGCCTTCATAATGCATTTGATAAAAACTATCCGTTGTATCCCAGATCAAAAGCCTTGAGGTTCATTTCAAGGAATTTTGGGGGTACGGTCTCCTTTATTGCGTCCTGCCACACCTCATACGGAATATCCATATGCTTTGCCATCGAACCGATAAGCACGACGTTTACCGCCTTTGCGGAACCTGCTTCAACCGCCATTGAAAGGGCGTCGATCTCGGTAATATCCGCTCCGGACTTTTTCAAAGCCTCAAGCACACCCTTGGGGTATTCAGCCTTTCCGATAACAACGGGCATGGGATCTATTGTCTGGGTATTTACTATTATTTTGCCTTTCGGATTGAGGAAACCGAGCCAACGGGCAGCCTCAAGCTGCTCAAAGGCAAGGATAAGATCCGCCTCGCCCTTCTCGATGATGGGTGAAGAAACCTTGTCTCCGTATTTTACATAAGTTACCACGGAGCCGCCTCTCTGGCTCATACCGTGAACCTCGGAAACCTTTACATCAAAGCCCTTTGTAACAAGGACGCTGCCAAGCAGACGGCTGGCAAGCAGGGTGCCCTGACCTCCCACGCCGACTATCATAATACTTTTGACCGACATATTACTTGCCCTCCTTTGACGTGATGGCGTCGAATTTGCAAAGCTGAGTACATACTCCGCAGCCTACGCACTGGGTAAAATCAATACAGGATTTGCCGTCTTTGATGCTTATTGCCGGACAGCCTATCTTCATGCACATTTTACAGCCGATACATTTGTCCGCATCAACCGTCAGGGGCGGATTATGCTTGACGTATTTGAGCAGAGCGCAGGGACGGCGCGAGATAACCAGCGAGGGGCCCTCCGCCTCCAGCTCCGCTTTGATGGTCTCCTCAGTCGTCTTTAAATCGTAGGGATCAACAACAGCCACGCGGTTGATGCCCACCGCCGCCGCGAGCTTTTCAAGGCTGACTGCCGAGGTGGGGTCGCCCTTGATGGTGTATCCCGTTGTGGGGTTCTGCTGATGGCCGGTCATACCGGTGATGCTGTTGTCCAGCACTATAACAACGGAATCGCTCTTGTTGTACGCTATATTGATAAGACCAGTTATTCCGGAATGGATAAAGGTGGAGTCGCCTATTACAGCCACGGACTTTTTAGCGTTTGAGCCATCCGCCTTGTTTCTGCCATGGAGAGCCGAAACGGAGGCGCCCATGCAGATACAGGTGTCCAGCATTCCAAGGGGCTCCATGGCGCCCAAAGTATAGCAGCCTATATCGCCGCTGACTGTGACCTTGAGCTTTTTGAGGGCGTAGAACAGCCCTCTGTGGGGGCAGCCGGGGCAAAGCACGGGGGGGCGTCCGGGGATAGCTATATCGGTTGAAAGCGTGGGCTTTTCTTCCCCGAGGATCACCTTTGCAATAAGGCTCTGGGAATACTCGCCCTGCAGGGTAAATACATCCTTGCCGATAACGTCGATGCCGTTCTTCCTGCAATGGGTCTCGATAAAATCATCAAGCTCCTCAACAACATAAACCTTGTCGCACTTTGCGGCAAAGGCTTTTATCAGATCCACAGGCAGAGGATATACGCATCCCAGCTTAAGGTAGGAAGCCTTGTCGCCCAAGGCCTCTTTGGCGTAGCTGTAGCAGATGCCGGAGGCGATAACTCCTATTCGGGTATCGTTATACTCAACGGTGTTAAGCTCGCTGCTCTCGGCCCATTTGACCTGAGCCTGTATCCTGTCCTCTACAACAATGTGTCTCTTTTTTGCCATTGCGGGCATCATAACGTATTTTTGAGGATCCTTCACATATTCTTTTAATTCAAGCTCCGTCCTCTCCCCTGTCTCAACAAGGCTGCGTGAATGAGCTATCCTTGTGGTAAGTCTGAGGATAACGGGGGTGTCAAATTTTTCGGAAAGTTCAAAGGCCTTTTTTGCATATTCAAGGCATTCCGCCGAATCTGACGGCTCCAGCATCATCACCTTGGACGCCATGGCGTGGTGTCTTGAATCCTGCTCGTTCTGGGAGGAATGCATGCCCGGGTCGTCCGCAACGACTATGACCATGCCCGCGTTCACTCCTGTGTATGAAGCGGTGTACAGCGGATCCGCCGCCACGTTCAGACCAACGTGCTTCATGCCGCAGAATGACCTTGCGCCCGCGATTGCCGCGCCTGCGGCTACCTCCATGGCAACCTTCTCGTTTGGCGCCCATTCGCAGTATATGTCATCATAGGTCGCCGCAAACTCCGTAACCTCGGTGCTGGGGGTACCGGGATAGCTTGAAACCACCCGGCAGCCTGCTTCATATAAGCCACGGGCAACAGCCTCGTTGCCTATCATAAGCTTTTTCATAAATATCAAAAACCCTTTCGTATAATTATTTGTTTTCGTTTCTCAAATCAAGCACTCTCTGCGCCTTGCCGGAAAATCTCTGCAAAGACTTGGGCTCAACGAGGCTGAGCTTGCACTGGATGCCGAGAACCGTCTGCAGTTTATGCTTAAGGCTGTTCTGAAGCCTTTCAACGTCCTGATAGCTTTCAAGGATGCTGCCGTCAACAAGCTCCACCTTGACCTCAAGGGTATCAGCAAAGCCCTCTCTGCGAACCACAAGCTGGTAATTCGCGCCTATCTTTTCGCTGCCGATAAGGGTGCTCTCGATCTGTGAGGGGAACACGTTGACGCCCCTGATCTTAAGCATATCATCGCTCCTGCCAATAACCTTATCCATCCTTGCCGAGGTTCTGCCGCACTTACAGGGCTCATAGGTGATCCTTGTAATGTCGCGGGTACGGTACCTTAAGAGCGGTATACCCTCCTTGCAAAGCGTGGTAACAACAAGTTCGCCTGCCTCGCCCTCTGCAAGGGGTTCAAGGGTCTCGGAGTCAACTATCTCGGGATAGAAATAGTCCTCGTTGAAGTGCAGTCCGCAGCGCTCTTCGCATTCGCCGGAAACGCCGGGGCCTACAAGCTCGCTCATTCCGTAGTTGTCCGTTGCGAAAAGACCCCAGGCCTTTTCTATCTGAGTCCTCATTTCCGGGGTACAACCCTCGGAGCCGAAAAGGCCGAGCCTGATCTTATAATCGCTCATGGGGTAATCGAGTTCCTTTGCAATCTCACTCATATAAAGAGCATAGGAAGGAGTTGCAACAAGCGCCGTTGTACCAAAATCGCGCATAAACATCAGAGCCTTCTCGGTATTGCCGCTGGAGTTGGGCACAACGGAAGCGCCGATCTTCTCAAGGCCGTAGTGCAAACCTAAAGCGCCGGTGAACATACCGTAGCCGAAAGAGATCTGAACAATATCGTCCGCTGTGGCTCCGGCCGCCATAACTATCCTCGCCACGCAATCCGACCACATATTAAGGTCATTTTTTGTGTAGCCGACGACCGTGGGCTTGCCGGTGGTACCTGAGGAGGCGTGGATCCTGACTATATCCTTCATTGGCTTGGCAAAAAGGCCAAAGGGATAATTATCCCTTAAATCAGCCTTTGTAGTGACGGGGATATATTTAATGTCCTCAAGAGACTTTATTTTATCTGCGGTCACCCCCGCCTCGTCAAGGCGCTTGGTGTAGAACGGCACGTTCTTATAGCAATAATCCACCGTCCATTTTAAACGCTCAAGCTGGAGAGCTGCCATGTCTTTGCGGTTCATTGTTTCGATTTCTTTCTGAAAAAACATCTTATTTACCCTTTCTTGATTTGTTATAAAATTGCAGAATTAAGGAAATGACAAAAACATCATTTCCTTAATTAATTCTATCGTTTATGATTTTATTCGTTTTCGATAACGCCGTTGTAGAAGAATTCATTATCGACCTTTTTGCCCTTGTTTGTTGCGGCGCTTACCACCAGGCAGATAACCAGAGATGCAACTATAGCTATACAGGCAAACAACGGGCCTTTAAGGGAAAGGTTCACTATACTCTCATTTGTAGCTCCCGCGTCTACCATGACCTTGCACGCCGCCGGGACAAGAGCTATAAAGAAACCGGTGAGTATTGAAGCCCAGGCGCCGATCTTGTTAAGACCCTTGTAGTACAAAGAAAGAACATATGGAGCCAGGAACGAGCCTGAAATAATTCCCCAGGAATAGCTCATCATATCCAAGATCAACGTATTGCTGCGGGCTACAAGATAAGACACTATTACGAAAAGCACGCACATGACTTTGGTGAGTACGGTTGCCTTTTTGTCAGTGAAATCTTTCTTAATGCTCTTTACAAAATCTATTGACAGTGTGGAGCTTGCGGTGAGGGTAACCGAGCAAAGCGTGGAAACCGATGCGGCTATCAGAAGAACGACCACCACGCCGAGGAGTACGCTGGGCAACGCCGAATCCTTAAGCATATTGGGCACTATGTAATCCTTGGTCATAATGTCCATTTCATCTTTAGTATAAAACCTGTAACAGAGAGAACCGATGAAGTAACCTCCTACAGCAACAAGGAAGCCGAAGAAGGTGGAGATGGTTATTCCTCTCTTTGCCTGAGCGTCATCCTTGATGCCGAAATATTTCTGGATCATCTGGGGCAGACCCCAGGT
>CAMOTT010000074.1 GCA_946626015.1 uncultured Clostridia bacterium
TCGGACATCCCCACCCGCAGCGAGATGTATCAGGGGCAGACTCCCCAATCCTTCAGGGCAAAGAAACTGAAAGCGACCTGCGAGAGTCTGACGGAGGAAGAAAAGGCAAGGCTCACCGACGCCTGCATGGTGTTCACCCTTAGAAACGAGCCTGTCAGCCTTGTTGAGGGGGAGGTATTCAACATAAAGATAACCTACCCCTACGATCTGAAAGTGGCTCAGGTCTTGCTTCAGGAAGAAAGTAACAACTGAAACAGGGAATAATGGAATAGCGCAAATAATCAGAGAGGAGGAGCGGCCCGGCTGCATTTATTTCGGGCTGCGCTGCGGTTAAAATGATAAACGCAGTTTACCGTTTGATTGCTCCCAGGCTTATTGACGTAGCCTACAAAGAAATCGAAGTCAATAAGGATTCGCTGATCTTAAGACCCCTGTATCTTTCCATATGCAAAGCAGATCAAAGGTACTATCAGGGTATGCGCTCACAGTCAGTGCTCAGGGAAAAGCTCCCCATGGCAATGATCCACGAGTGCGTGGCTCAGGTGGTCTGCGATAAAAGCGGCAAATTTTCCGTTGGGGATCTGGTCATACCCATACCCAACATTCCAACAGAAAAAGACGATTACGTGGCGGAAAATTATCTCAGATCCAGCCACTTTATGTCCAGCGGCTACGATGGCTTTTTGCAGGACTATATCGTTATGCCTGCGGACAGAATAGTTCCGGCTCCCGACGGGATCAGCCTGAACGTGCTGGCGTTTACGGAGCTTATAAGCGTCAGCGTCCACGCCATCACCCGGTTTGAGCGTTTTGCCGCAAGGTCAAGGATCGAAACCATCGGCGTCTGGGGGGACGGCAACCTGGGCTTTATAACCTCCCTGCTGCTGCATTACCTTTACCCGGCGGTCAAGCTGTGCGTGTTCGGCACCGTCCACGAAAAGCTCTCTTATTTCACCTTTGCCGATGAGGTCTACCACGTTGACGATATAGGCGATATAAAGGTTGACCACGGCTTTGAATGTGTTGGAGGCGCCGGTTCACGGCCGGCAATAAATCAGATAATCGACTGCATAAATCCCGAGGGCGTTATATCAATAATGGGCGTCAGCGAAAATTTTGTGGACATCAACACAAGGATGATGCTGGAAAAGGGGCTGTGTATGTTCGGCTCCTCCCGCAGCGGTTACGCGGATTTTAAACGCACGGTGGATATACTCAAACAGTACCCGGAGATAGCTCAATACTACGAAAGCCTTGTAGGTGACGTTGTGGAGGTCAGAAAAATCTCGGACATACACAAAGCGTTTGAGCTTGATATCAAAAGGAATTTCGGCAAAACCATACTTAAATGGAATAAATAAGGGGACCGTAATGTCTAAAATATCTGTAATAGTGCCGGTGTATAACGGGGAAAAATACATACGGGAAACCTTTGACTGCCTCATTTCCCAGACCCATAAAGATATCGAGGCGGTCGTTGTGAACGACGGCTCGTCAGACGGCACCCAGAAAATAATCGACGAGTACGCGGGGAAATACGATTTTTTTGTCCCTGTCTGGCAGGAGAATTCCGGAGTGTCCTCCGCGCGAAACAACGGGCTGGATCACGCCACCGGTGATTTCGTGCTGTTCCTTGACGGGGATGATGTGCTGACTCCCGGTTCGCTTGAGGCCTTTGACAGGGTGCTTAACGAAACCGGCAGCGATGCGGCCATAGGCAGGCTCCAGAGCTTCGGCGCCGCAAGAGAGGTCTACAACGAATATGCCGACCGTCTGGCAGGTATGAAGAACATTGATATATTTGACAAAAATCTTCTTTGGAATTTTCTTGTGGGCAACAAATGCTACCGCAGGGAAACGCTTTTGAATTCCGGCGTAAGGTTCCCGCTTCTGAGGTACTCCGAGGAGGGCGCATTTTTCTTTGAGTTCATAATGACCGGTGTCAAGCTCACCGGCACCCCGGATGCCTGTATGAGATACAGGCGGCACAGCGTGGAGGATGAATCCGTAAGCCAGTCCATAAGCTTTGAGTTGTTTGACGATTTTACAAAATCTCTGGCCCGGGTCTACGCAGCCTCGGAGAAGGCTCTCAAAAAGTCCGGCCTTTCCGCCGGGGAAAGTGAGGACTATTTGCAGGAGGTCCTGTATAAAACCGATTTTATCCTGTTGCTCCAGTTCTACACCCTTATCAGACGGGCGGACGACAAAACAGTCAAAGCCATGGGGGAGGAGCACGCGAGGCTTTACGGGCTGATGAACGAAGAAAAAAGGAGAGCTGTAAGGGGCTTGTACCGCAATCTGGGGGAGCCGGTCTTTGACAAAAGAGAGCTGGCGGCTCACCCGGAGGTCTCCGTGGTGTTCCGGGGCAGGGAGCTTACGGACGAATTTGTTTATTCGCTTTACAGGCAGAGAATGCCGGCGTTTGAGCTGATCCTGCGAAGCTCCGCGGCGGAGAATTCCAAAGCGGTGGACGAGGTCAGGGAGAACGGCAATCTGATAATGATAGACGACAAGGGCTTTTCCTCTGCTGCCGCAAGGTCAGCTAAGGGGAGATACATCCTGAATATATCCAAACCGAGATATCTTGACCCGAGGCTTTTGGGGCTGCTGCTCCAGATAAACAAAGTGCCGCCGAAGGTCAAAAAAATATTCTTCCGACCTCTCAGCCGGGCGGCGGAGCTGCTGCTTAAGGTCAAGGGGTAGGGGTTATCACAAGAAAAGGAGGGTGAGCGGATATTTGCCGTATACAGACGTTATAAAAAATTGTTTATATAAAATATTTGCTTTCAACTTCAACTTTTGCGCAAGGTTCATGCCGGCGAAAAAGGATCTTGTGGTTTTGCTCTCTCCCCACAACGCGAGCTTCAACGACTCTCTGGGCGAGATGGAAAAAGAGTTCACGCGCCGGGGAGGTTTTAAAGTTTATAAGATATCCTGCGCCGGTGTGAGAAATTTTGATTTTACGTCAAGATCCTTTGCGGAGGTTTTCAGGTTCTTTACAAAGGACGCGCGTAAACTTGCAGGAGCGGAATACGTTTTTCTCAATGATAATTTTATGCCCCTGGCGGATCTGAAGTTCAAAAAAGGTACGGTGATAACCCAGCTTTGGCACGCAGAGGGGGCTTTTAAAAAGTTCGGGCTCAGCCTTGAGCTGCCGGAGAATATCCGCAAAAGAGTTGAACAGGGCAACAGGCGGCTGACCTTTGTCACCTGTACGTCAAAACAGCTTGTGCCGATATATTCCGAAGCCTTCGGGGTGCCGGAGGAGAAAATACTGCCCATAGGCTCGCCGAGGATAGATTCCCTGCTCAACGGCAGAGACGCCGGGGAGATAAAAGAAAAATTCCTTGAAAAATATCCCTCCTGCAGGGGCAAAAAGATCGTTCTTTACGCCCCCACATTCAGGGACGACGAAATCTCCGACAGCAGACTGCTTTACAGCTTCGATTTCAAAAAATTCGATGAGGTTCTGGGTGATGAATACGCTTTGGTGGTTCGTCTGCATCCCCAGTTCCACAAAGCGGCGGCGCTGTCCGGCAATTCCGTGGACGCGACAGGGTACCCGGACGTGAACGGACTTTTAAAAATATCTGATCTGCTCATAACGGACTATTCCTCAATGTGTATGGATTTTGCCCTGCTGAACAAACCCATGCTGTTTTATGCCTTTGATTTAAAAGAGTATGCGAGCACAAGGGAGTTCTATTTTGACTATTACAGCTATGTCCCCGGCACGGTCGCCGAGACCTTTGACGGCCTGTTGGAGGCTATAAAAAACAAAAATTTCGGTCAGGAAAAAACCGAAAAATTCATAGAGCTCAATTTTGATGTCGTTTCATCACAGACAGCCGCCGCGGTGGCGGATGCGGTTATCAGAGAAAGGAGTAATAAAAAATGAAAAAATATATCTCGGAATTTACAGGGACCATGCTGCTGGTGATCTGCGGCTGCGGCAGCGCCATAGCTTCAAATTTTATGCTCAACCTTGTTATTGAGCCGAAATTGGGCTTTTCGACTTTTATCATAGCGATAGCCTTTGGTTTGTCCTATATGGCGCTTTGGTACACCTTCTCGGATGTTTCCGGCTGTCACCTCAATCCGGCTGTATCTTTGGGCGTGGTAATGACAGGCAGAATGAAATTTAAGGATTTTGTTTGTTACGTTATCTCCCAATTTCTGGGCGGCATAGCCGGGGCTGCAATGCTTTGGGCAATGTTCGGCTCAAGGACCGATTTGTTTGCCAACGGGTACTACGACAAAGCGAGCATGGAAACGAGAGCGGGCAGGACCTTCCTTGTGGAGCTGGTGCTTTCGTTTATCCTTGTGCTCGTTTTTCTCGCCGTTACCGAAAAGAGCAAAAAGAATTCCGCCACGGGTTTGATTTGCGGACTTTCGATTACAGCCCTGTATGGCATAAGCCTTCCATTCTCCAACGGCTCCCTTAACCCGGCAAGAACTCTCGGCACGTCGATCTTCACAGGCATGGAAGCCATAAAACAGATGTGGGTGTTTCTGGTGGCTCCCTTCGTTGGTGCGGTGATAGCGGTGCTGTTCTACCTGGCTGTTCTGGAAAAGAAGGAAAAGCCAATTATAAAGCACAAAAAAAATAAATAATAAAAAGGAGTTGAGCGATTTGTTTCCGCTCAGCTCCTTTTCATATACGTTTACTTTTTTCTCCTTTTCTCAAAGGCTTCTCTCAGCTCTTTCTTTCGCTCCTCGGTGTACTCATAGCCCCAAAGGTTATATATGGCGTCAAAATCCTCAAAGGTCTCGTCGGGGAAAACCTCCGTGGCTCCGGGCTTGTACGGGAGCTTTATTTTGACAGTACCGTTTGAGGCTATGTAATGCTCCCGGCTCAGCTCAACCGCCTTGCGGTTGGCGGCGTAGACGGGCCAGTCTCCATCGTACATTATCTGGGTTGTTGCAAACAGCGCCACATCGGCGCGAGCCAGCTCATAGAATTCAACCGTAGTGCCGAAATGCCCATGGTGGGAGACCTGAACTATGTCGCATTTGAGGTAGTCTCCGTAGCAGGTCTCAAGCAGTCTGCTCTCTTTTTCTCCCGCGTCTCCGGGGAACAGCACCTTGTTGCCGCAGGCGGTCATCATCAGAACCGTGGAGGAGTCGTTGTAGTTTATCAGATCATCAGGGTAAATATCCTCATGGGTGCAAAGTACGTCAAATTTCAAGTTGCGCACCCAAAAGGTCTGGCCGCTGTGCAGTTTGATCCCGGGTATCTCCGGATAGTTTTTAACCAGCTCCTCAAACTGGAGCTGGAAGATCTTGTCGGAGATCATCCATTCGCCGTTGTCCGGGTGGGAGCAGGAGACAAAATTATAATAGAGCTTTTCGATCACCACATCGTCGTTGTAGTTGTATTTTAAAAAGTCCATAAATTTTCCGATATGGTCAACGTGGCCGTGGCTGAAAAACCAGCCGCTGATAATTATCTTTTTCCCCTCCGGGGTGAGCTTGCGAAGAAAGTCGTAAATACGCTGATTGTCCGGCACGGAGCAGACGTGGGCGCTGTCCACGATAAAAAAGCTGTTGTCCGCGCACTGGATTATATAACACATACCGCAGTCGATAAGGCTGTGGTCTATTTCAAATTGATAGAGCACTGTGTCCGCGGGTTTATCAAAGGCAGCTTCTTCCTTTTCATAAAGATTTGTGTTGGGATCCGCGATAACGTGCATACAGCCGTCAGCCGAAGAATAGTCGGTGTGCAGCAAAAAGCCGCTGCCTTTAAAGCCGGAATAATAATTATCCTTTATCCGGTTCTCATCGAAAAGAGTAAATCCTGCTGCTTTCAGCTCCCCGGTGTACGCTTTGTATTCCTCAAGGCTTACACTCCGGTAAAGCTTCATAAACGCCCCATCGTTGCAGTCGTAGGGAGGTTCGTCCGCCGGGTGCGAAAACTCCGGCACACTTTCAAATATTTTTAACATGGTATCCACAACCTTGTTGAATTTATTTTTCAAGTATAGTATACTTTAATCAGCGGTAAAAGGCAATATAAAAAAGGGGAGAGGCGTTTTGAAAAAGCTTATCAGAAAATACACTGCCGTTTTTTTGCTGACGGCGATCTTGCTTTCGGCAGCATCGGCAAGGGCTTTTGCTTACACTTACCTGACGCTTAACAAGACATCCGTTTCCCTTAAAGTTTCCCAGAGCTTTAAACTGGAGGCAAGGCTTGATACTGACAAAACACGCCTTGGCCTTGTCTGGCAATCGGATAACGATGCCGTGGCAAAGGTGGATAAGGAGGGCAACGTAACGGCTCTGTCCCCCGGCGAGGCAAACATAACGGTGAGCGTGGTGGAAGAACCAGATATGAGCGAAAACCCGGATATCGTCATAATAGAATTGGGCGAGCCGGATGATCTGATCAGAGCCGTTTGCAAGGTGACGGTGGAAAAAACCGGGGTGGAGAGCATCTCGCTTGACAGGGATACTTTGAATTTGAGATATAAAAGCTCCGCCTCTCTTAAACCCGCCCTGACCCCGGAGACCGCAGACAACAAAGCTGTTTTGTGGTCCTCCTCCAACGCGAAAATAGCTGCGGTGGACGGCAGCGGCAGGGTGACCGGCACCGGCAAGGGTACGGCGGTAATAACGGCGGAGACAGTTGACGGGGGATATAAAGCGGTTTGCCGCGTCACTGTGAGCTACTCTGTCTGGCAGTGGCTGATCGTCATATTCCTTGGGGGCTGGATCTGGTACTGAGCCCTGTCTGACAAAAATTCTTTATATCGCTTGAGGTTCGCCGAGGTTTGTGATATAATCATCGGCGTGTCCGCAATTTGGTTCGGGTAAATTTTTGATTATACAAAATTTAGTATTGGAGATAATAAAAATGAAGAACATTCTTGAAGCACCCTTTGTTGAGGAAATGAAAAAAACAACGGCCAATATGTACCGTCAGGGCTGGGACGAGCGCAACGGCGGCAACATAAGCTATATGCTGGATGAAAAAGAGGTGGGGGAGTACCTTGACCTTAACAACGTGATCCGCACTATTCCCTCCGGCTTTGACGCCACGGAGCTGATAGGCAAAATATTTATCGTTACCGGCACGGGTAAATATTTTAAGAATGTTCAGGATGACCCGGAAAACAATCTGGGCATCATCCGCGTGGCAAAGGACGGCACCACCATGGAGCTCCTTTGGGGTTATTCGGACGGCGGCAGATTTACAAGCGAGCTTCCCGCCCACCTTATGAGCCATATGGCGAGGCTTTCCGTTGACCCGGAGAACAGGATAATCATGCATTGCCATCCCACCTACACCCTTGCAATGAACTATTGCCACGAGCTGGATGAAAAGAAGCTCACCCACACCCTTTGGGAGACCTGCACGGAGTGTATGGTGGTGTTCCCGGACGGCGTGGGCGTGCTGCCATGGATGCTCTGCGGCACCAACGAGATAGGCGAGGCCACCGCCGAAAAAATGAAGGAGTTCAGGCTTGTTGTCTGGGGGCTCCACGGCATTTACGGCGCAGGCAAAAATATGGATGAGGCCTTCGGTCTGATCGAGACCGTTGAAAAGGCGGCTCAGCTCTATATGATCTCCGCCCATCTGCCCAGGATAAACACCATATCCGACAAAGATCTTCAGATAATCGCCGAGGGCTTCGGCGTGGAGTACAGGAAGGATTTCCTCGATCTTTGATTTATAATAAACAATTCGGACGCAAGTGCTGCCGTTACATAACAAAAAAGAGTTCCTTTTCCGTTTTTTGGAAGAGAAACTCTTTTTTATTATTCATTTTTGTTCTTCGTTGACGGAAAGCTCCGCTTATCAAACGGTGATATGTTCCCGGATACCGGCGTAAATCGTTTCGGTCACTCCGTCAACATTCATTATTTCCTCTATCGTTTGGAAAGAGCCGTTGTTGTCGCGGTAATCTATTATTGCCTGAGCCAGATCCTCGCCGATGCCGTGGAGATCCATAAGATCATGCTTGTTGGCCGAGTTTATGTTGACTGTTCCGGAAGCTTCTGTTGTGGGCTCGGTTGTGTATCTGTCTTTCCAGCTCTTTGTGGTTTTAGGCTCTGTGGTGGTCCAGACCCATCTCGTGGTGCTGGGCTTGACGGGAGCTTTTGTGGTGGTTACAGGAGCCTTTGTCGTGGCAGTGGTGGGAGAAGTCGGGGGTACGGTGTAGGTCACGTTCTCAACAAGATAGCTTGCGCTTACCCAGCCGGCCTTGCCTTTGTATGTAAGGTATACCCAGCCGTCCTTTTCAACCGAACCGGTAACGATCGTGCCGTTAGGGATGGTGCCCACAAGCGCCGAACCTGCAAGGGCGGAAGCTCTGATGTTGAGCAGTTCCCCTGAGGTGGTAACGGTGTAGGAGCGCACCTGGGGCAGGGTGGTTATATCTTCATAGTAGAACTTGGTGGTGATTCCGCGGTTGACCGTGGTGGGCAGGATGGAATCATTGATGTTCAACAGACCCCACTTGTTGTCGCGCAGGGCGATGAAGCAGTTGTCCTCATTGAGTATGATATCATCGTAGTTGAAATCAACTATTACGTTGTTTGCCGTGTCGATAACACCGACTTTGCCGTCTTTTCTTACAGCCGTCATGCCCTTTTTGAACTTGAGGGTCTTTTCATATTTTGTGGAGTTTGTACCCTCCCAGGTGATGGGAGCGTCATACATAAACGGGATGACAACGTCGGCGTTCAGGTCGATGTAGCCCCATTTCCCATTTAATTTGGCGGCGACAAGGCCTTCGCTGTATTCGCCGACAGCTTCGTATTTCGTGGGAATAATAAGAGCGTATTTGCCGTTTACCATTCCGTAAAGATTGTTTTTGTCCTTTACTCCGAACAGGTCGTTCACGTTGCTGTCAACTGAGGGAACAGCCTTCGCGGACTCGCCGGAGGAGGTGATCTCCATCAAAGCGTTGCGGTCGTTATCCCAAACGTAGTTGTTTCTGTAGGGTATCTGAGTAGTTGGCGTGTTTGAAATAAATCCGTAGGAAGAATCTACTATGTACATCTCGTTGGAATTCGCCTTTTCATAAACGCAGATTACGTAGTAGTTAAAGGCCACATCCACCTTGACTATTTTTGCGTACTGTGCTGCCAGAAGCTTTTTGCCCTTGCCGTTGATAAGTCCCTTTAAGCCTGTGGAAGCGTCCGTGAATATGGCAACATCCCCGTTAAGAGGCTCAATGTCAGAAATATCACTCAACGCGACGGTGCTCCAAAAATAACCGCTGTTGACGGCTGTCGTTCCCCTTGTGTGGCTTGCGGGCTGCTTGCCGATGCCCAGGAAGGATTTGACCACAAGACCTACAACAACTATCGCAACAATGATGCCAAGGGCGATCAAAGCTGAGAACAGG
>CAMOTT010000075.1 GCA_946626015.1 uncultured Clostridia bacterium
TTTTTAGTATGTTTCAGAACGCCCGTTTTAAGGTATTCGTCATCCGAGGGAAGAAGCAAAGCCATCTTTTCAAAGTCCTCGGTGTTTTCCTCTTCGATGACGTCAACGATGTCGTCGATGGTGATGATGCCCACAAGACGCTGCTCGTTGTCCACAACAGGGACGCTCAAAAGGTCGTACTTCCTTGCGATCTCGGCGACGTGCTCCTGATCGTCCGTGGTCCGCACAAAGATAAGCTGATCCTCGTCAAACATGATGTCGCTCACAAGAACGTCATCCTGACAAAGCAGGAGCCTTCTGAGCGGTACGGAACCCACCAGCTTGCGCTTGTGGTCAATGCAGTAACAGGTGTAGAGCGTCTCTTTGTCTATGCCTGTTTTTCTTATGTGTTCGATGGCCTGCTGAGCGGTATAGTAGTCGTGCAGCTCCACCATTTCGCTGGTCATGATGCTGCCTGCGGAATAATCCGGGTAGCGCAAAAACCTGTTGATAAGGTCTCTCGTCTGAGGATCCGCGTGCTGAAGAACCCTGCGGACTACGTTTGCAGGCACTTCTTCAAGGAAGTCAACGGTATCGTCGATGTACATATCATCGACCAGTATTTCAAGCTCTTTATCCGTTATCGAGTTCACAAGGCGTTCCTGAGAATCCGAGTCAAGGTAAGAGAAAACGTCCGCCGAAGCATCCTTGGGCAACAGACGGAATACGCGGAGAAGGTCGTTGGTTTCGAGCATTTCCATCTCCTGCGCAATGTCAACGGAGTTCATTTCGCACAGTTGGCTGTGCAGAGCGGAAAATTTTCCGTCCGCCAGCAGTGTGCTGATAACTAAGGTCTTTTCATCATCCATTTTGCACACCTCTTCTCCATCGCGGTGAACAGGTGTGGGAAACAGACGGCAGTCCGGGGCGCGGAAGATCAAATACCGCACGACCCGCAGAGTCCTTTTGCCCGACAGCTGAAAACACCGCGACCTGAAATTGAATTTTTATGAGTACTTCGTGGTTTAGGTTTAGCGTCCAAGCAAAAGTCACCGCCCTTTCTCAATGAATTTATACAAATAGTATTATTTGTCCGATGCAGCGTTGTCTGCTTTTGCCGTATCGGCAGGTTCAGCCGGGGTCGCTGCTGCTTTTTTTCTGGGCTTCCTCTTGGGTCTCTTAAGGCCTTTTCTGATGAGGAAGTTATTGATCCTGTCTGCGGGATCAAGCAATCTGCTAATGGAAGTGTCGTGATTTATGGTGTCGATGATATATGAAATATATTTTGAAAGATCCACCTCAACGTACCAGGTTTTCTTCCTTTTGAGCAATTCGGGAGTTCTGTAAATGAGGTTGGTGGTGAACACCTTGGTGATAAGGCCGTCCTCATATGCCTTGTCAAAGATTTCAAGACCGTTGCAGAAGAGGCCGAAGGTGGTGCAGACGAAGATCCTTCTTGCGCCGAGAGCCTTGAGCTTTTTCGCAACGTCGATCATGGAGTCGCCGGAGGAGATCATATCGTCAACAACAACAACATCCTTGCCCTCAACATTTGTGCCGAGAAATTCGTGGGCGACGATGGGGTTACGCCCATCGACTATTTTTGTATAGTCCCTGCGCTTATAGAACATACCGAGATCGATGCCCAGCACCGTTGAGTAGTAGATGCATCTTGACATACTGCCCTCGTCGGGGGAGATTATCATAAGATTTTTCTTGTTGATCTTGAGATCCGACACGTTGTTTACCAGAGCCTTTATCATCTGATAAACGGGGATGACGTTCTCAAAACCGTAGAGGGGGATAGCGTTCTGAACACGGGCGTCGTGGGCGTCAAAGGTGATTATGTTTGAAACTCCCATGGTCTGGCAAAGCTCCTGCAGAACCAGCGCGCAGTCAAGGGACTCTCTGTCCGCGCGCCTGTGCTGCCTGCCCTCATAAAGCATGGGCATTATAACGGTGATCCGCCTTGCCTTACCAGCGATGGCGCTGATGGCGCGCTTGAGGTTGGCGTAATGCTCATCAGGGCTCGTGGGGATATCCTGACCGTACATTTTATGTGTCACTCCGTAATTGAAGCAGTCGCAGAGTATGTAAATATCATAGCCTCTGACTGACTGAGAAATGATCGCTTTGCCTTCGCCTGTACTGAATCTCGCAAAGTTTGTGTTGATTATGTAGCTGTCCTTGACATAACCGGTAATGCTGTTGTTGTCCTTATGCACGGCTGTTTTGCTTTCGTTTCGCCAGCGTATCAGATACGAGTCGATGCTTTTAGCCAGCTCCTCGCATCCTGGCAAAGCTATTATGCCCAACTGTCCGTAAGGGACTGCCGTCGAAAGAGTTTCTACAATGTCAGTCATTTTCAATCACCTTTTACACATCTGATCTGTGTGACACCTTTCGTTTATTAAGTCATTTGTAAACACAACGACCCAAAAACATTTTACAACATATTTTACGATTTTTAAACAAAAAGCTTTAATTTACAAGTTAGAATTTATTGTACATAAAATGAGGGTATTTTGTGTATTTTGACCATTATCATACAAAGCTCTGTTCAACAGTGACAACGGCAAAATATTTTTCGTCCTTTTTTTCCAGTTCTCGCTCGATCAGATCGATGATTTCGGCCTTGCGGTTGATATATTTATGGGTCACCACAAGGTCAAAGATCAGGTTCGTGTGGGTGGTTCCGTCCACTACACGGAAGTCGTGAATGGTAAAATTACTGTCGATGCTTGTAACTATTTTCAGCACCATTTCTTTTAAAGCGTTGATCCTTTCATCGTTGACCGCTATGGGATCCATGTGTATCACCATCTGAACGCCGAATTTTGACAGGATCGTTCTCTCGATAACGTCTATAGTGTCGTGGATATCGATGATATCGCAATCTGAAGGCACCTCCGCGTGGATGCTGCCGAAAAGGTGATCCGGGCCGTAATCATGTATTATCATATCGTGTATGCCCACTATGCCCGGATACGACATTATTTCCTCCTGAATATTTTTTACAAGCTCCTCATCAGGGGTGGAGCCGAGAAGGGGACCGATGGTGGTTTTCAGTATACTGTAGCCTGCGTAGAATATGAACAGAGCCACAACGATGCCCATATAGCCGTCTATTGGCAGGGATGAAAACCTTGAAGCTATAAGCGAAACCAAAGTTACGGAGGTGGCCGCAATATCGCCAAGGCTGTCTTTTGCCACAGCCTCCATTGCAGGGGAATCAATGCGTTTGCCCAGGCTCTTGTTGAAATAGGCAAGCCAGATCTTGCCGAAGATAGAAAGGAATAAAATCACCGCTGAAAAAACGCTGAATGTGACCGGCTGAGGCTCCCGGATCCTTCCGAAGGAGGTCTTGAGCAGATCAAAGCCCATTGCTATAACGAACATGGAAACAACAAGGGCTCCGATATATTCGATCCTGCCGTGGCCAAAGGGGTGATCGTCGTCCGCCGATTTTGAGGAGAGCTTGAAGCCCAGCAGAGAGACTATCGAAGAACCGGCGTCGGAAAGATTGTTGACAGCGTCTGCGGTGATGGAGATACTGCCCGTTATGGAGCCTGTGATAAACTTCACGGTGCAAAGTATTACGTTCAGTATAATTCCCACCAGTCCGCTCAGTATCCCGTATCTTGTACGGACGACCGGCAGATTGGTCTTTTGGTAATCCTTTACAAATAATTTTACAAGTAGATTTGTCACAACAAACACCACACTGCACTAAATAAATAAAACTTTATGGTTGATTATACAACTTTTATGCCGCTTTGCAAATAGTTTTGGAAGATTTATTTGATGTAAAAATACAATTGCAAATTTTTGATCATTTTATATTGTAAATGTATTATATCCATGATATAATAATCAAAATATTCAAAAATGTTGAACGTAAATCTTCAGAAAGGGTATGGGCGCAGCTCCGGCTGTTCCGTACTAAGGTAGAACGTATGGCATCGGATATGGTAAACGCTGTTGTGGCAGCGGAGGAAAAAGCAACTCAGGCTGAGCTTGAGGCGAGAAAACAGGCCGACAAGATCATTGCCGACGCTCAGACGGAGGCAAAGCAGATCGTCGCCGATTATTCAAAGCAAACCAAAAGCAAGGCAAAGAGAGCTCAGGAGTTCAACGCGGCCTCGGCGAACGAGATCGTCGTCAAGTCCGTCAAATCGGCGGTTGAGGACGGTAAGGCTATCAAAAAGAACGCCGAGCTGAAAAAAGATCTTATTACCGCCGCAGTGATGGAGATGATAATTCCTGAAATTTGACGATATTTTGATTTTATCGGAACGGAGGTGTAAAAATGGCAAAGCTTAAAATGAAACGGATCGAACTTATCGCCCCTATGTCGGACAGCAAGGGGATCATTGACGATCTGCAAAATTCCGGAGCTGTAGAGCTTATCCAGACAGAAGGCGATGAGCATTTCTTCAATTTGCAGACGTCCTCAAGTGTCTCACAGCTTGACAGATATCTCTCAAGCGCGGTAGAGGCCAAGGCGGTGCTTGACAAATACGCGCCGCAGAAAAAATCCCTGCTTGATTCCTTCTCCGCGCGCAAAGAGATGTCCGTTGCCGATTATATAAAAAAATCCGACGAAGCGGACGGAATAATCGGCAAGTGCTACGATATTTCGGGCTACGCAAAGCGTATCGCGGATGACGGAGCGTCGATAGTGAGGACACAGATCCTTATGGATGCGTTGAAGCCGTGGATTTCATTTGACTTGCCTACAAGCGCTAAAGGTACTGAAAAAACCGTATTTTTTATAGGCACTCTGCCCGGGGATTACACAAGAGAGTCGATGATGCTTGAGCTTGCCCGGAGCATACCGGAGATAGAAACGGTGGATGGCGAGGTCATCTCGGCGTCAAAGGATCAAAGCTGTGTTTTCCTTGTGGGAATGAAAGAGGACAGGGAGACGATAGAAACCGCTCTCAGAGCCATCGGCTTTGTACGTCCCTCTGATCCCACCAAGCATCCCCCAAAAGTGAGGTATGAGCATTATCAGGAGAGCATAGACAAGCTTTATGACGACATAGACCGGTGTACAAAGGCTATTAAAGATTACGGCAATATCCATCAGGATATTGAATTCCTTATAGACTACCTTTCCGTCAGGAAGGATAAATACGACGCGCTGAGCGCCGTGGCTATGGACGACCGGGTCTTCGTGATAAACGGTTACATCCCGGAGCCTTATATCGACAAGGTAGTCAAAAAGCTGGAGAGCAATTATACCGTGGCAATAAACATCACGGAGCCGGCTGAGGACGAGGAGCCGCCCATTCTTCTCAAAAACAACAAATTCGCGGCAGCCGTCGAGTCGGTGACGGAAATGTACTCCATGCCCTCAAACAGGGATGTGGATCCCAACCCGGTAATGGCGTTCTTCTACTATGTGTTTTTCGGGCTTATGCTTTCGGATGCGGGCTATGGCTTGGTTATGGTGATCGCCATGCTCTTTGCAAAAGCAAAGCTGAAGCTTGAGGACGGAATGAAGAAAACCGTCAATATGTTCCTATATTGCGGCATAGCGACGGTGTTTTGGGGCGCAATGTTCGGCAGCTGGTTCGGTGACCTTATACAGGTCATAGCCCGGGAGTTCTTCGACAAAGAGCTGGGCAGTCTGGCAATCTGGCTGGAACCGGTGGATAAAGCGATGAGCCTGATGCTCTACTGCTTCCTGTTCGGAATAATCCACCTGTTCGTGGGCTACGGAGTAAGGTTCTATCAGCTCTGGAAAGCCGGCAAGAAACTGGACGCCGTATGCGACACTTTATTTACTTATCTGTTTATTGGCGGTATTGCCCCCGTGGGCGCTAATCTTGTTACCAATATGCCGCCTCTGGCAATGCAGATTGGCAAATATTGTCTTATCGCCGGCGCGGCAGGCATAGTCCTCACCTCCGGGCGTTCCGCAAAGAACATCCTCGGAAAATTAGGCGGCGGCCTGTACGGGATGTACAACGCGGCTTCCGGCGCGCTGGGCGACGTGCTTTCGTATTCCAGGCTCCTTGCTTTGGGTCTTTCAACCGGAGTTATAGCTCAGGTGGTCAATATGCTGGGAGTTATGCCGGGCAACAAGGTGTTAAAGGCGATAAGCCTTGTGTTCGTTGCGCTGTTCGGCCACGTGGTCAATATCGGCATCAATCTTATCGGTACTTACGTCCACACCAACAGGCTCCAGTACGTGGAGTTCTTCTCAAAATTCTATGAGGGTGGCGGCAGGAGCTTTACACCCCTAAGAAGCAATACAAAATATTATAATATCAAGGAGGAAATTTAAGTATGAATTATCTTGGAGCAGCATTCGCAGTGTTCGGAGCGGCACTTGCGGCAATTTTATCAGGCATGGGTTCGGCAAAGGGCGTCGGTCTTGTAGGCGAGGCGGCCGCAGGCGTTGTGTCTGAGGATCCCTCAAAGTTCGGTAAGGTGCTTATTCTTGAGATCCTTCCCGGTACACAGGGCCTTTACGGCTTCCTTACGGCTTTCCTGCTTCTCGCAAGAATAGGTCTGCTGGACGGCACAATCGTCAGCAATCCCATCTCAACCTCAAGAGGCCTTATGCTTCTCGCAGCATGCCTTCCCATCGCTATTGTGGGTTATTTTTCTGCCATTGCCCAGGGCAGAGCGGCGGCTGCAGGCGTAGGCGTTGTTGCCAAGAAGGCTGACCAGAGCGGTAAGGCCATCACAATGGCGGCTCTTGTTGAGACATACGCCGTTCTTACCCTCCTCGTTTCTCTGCTCTCCATCATGAGCATCGTAGGCTTGAAATAATGCCTATCCAAAATACACTGCATAGGAGAAAAAGTCTATGACAGGTCTCGAAAAAATTATCGGCAGGATCGAAAGCGATTCCGCCGACAAGTGCAAAAGCATAATTGCCGACGCCAACGCAAAGGCAGAAAGGATACTCAAGGACGCGCAGGCCGAGTGCGACAGGATAAACGAGTCTGTGCTGGCTGAGATTAAGATCAACGGCGAGCGGGCAAAAGAGCTCGCGGAGTCCTCGGCTCATCAGAAGTCGAACCAGACCCTGCTTGCGGCAAAAATAGAGGCGATAAACGAAGCCATTGCAAACGCGAGCCTTGCAATCAAAAATCTGCCGGACGATAAATATTTCAGCGCCCTTACCGCTCTTGCGGTTTCAAACGCCATGCCGGGCAACGGCGTGATGCGCCTTTCCAAGGGCGACCTTGAGCGTTTGCCGGAGGGATTTGAAAAGAACATAAATTCAAAGCTTGAGGGCAGTACTATCTCCGTTTCCGGCGACCCGGCCGGCATTTCAGACGGCTTTATACTCGTTTACGGCGACATCGAGATCAACTGCACCGTGGACGCGCTTATTGAAGAAAAGCGCGATGAGCTTAAGGAAAAGATTTGCTCGATCATTTTCTGAGAGGGCGTAATGCCTTAGAAAGGAACGCTTATGAAAATTAAAGAAACAGATTATGCGTTCGGCGTTGCGAAAATCAGAGCAAATGAGCTTGATCTTTTGACCCCGGTGGATTTTGATAACCTTATTGCGGCGAACGATTATAGATCTGCCTTGAGGATACTGGAGGACAAGGGCTGGGAGCCTACGGAGAACGGCGCCTCATTTGCCCCAATGCTTGAAAAGTTTGAGGACAAGACCTGGCAGCTCGTTTGTGACTGCCTGCCTGACGTGAGCGTGTTTGACTCACTGATCCTTCCCAATGATTTTTACAATCTCAAAGCCGCGATCAAGGCTGTGTTTTCTGATTTAGAGCCGAATGATTATTTTATCAAACCCTTTGTTACCGACCCGGCGCTGATAGCCGAGGCGGTAACAAACAAAAAATTCGATATTCTTCCAAAACACCTGAAAGATACCGCCGTCGAGGCGTATGACGCCGTTGTCAGAGTGGGCAGCGGCAGGCTGGCGGATATCATAATCGACAAGGCGTCACTGAACGTGGCTCTTGCCGGCGCGAAGCAGAGCGGAAACGAAGCTCTTACAGCTCTTGCTGAGCTTAGTTGCGCCTGCGCAAACATCAAGATCGCCTTCAGGAGCGCCGAAACAGGCAGGGACACTGACTTTATGCTCCGCTGTATGGCGGATTGCGATACGCTGGATAACAAGCGTCTTGCCTTTGCCGCCGCTGAGGGCGGCAGGGAAGCCATTGCCGAATATCTGCAATTCACACCCTATGCGGAGGCAGGGGAAAAGCTCTCTGAAAGCGCCGTGGCCTTTGAAAAGTGGTGCGATGATTCGGTTTTGAAGGGGATAGGCGCAAAGCGTTTTTCCGCCTTTGGAGCGGAGCCTATAATAGCCTATTATCTCACCTGCCTTGCGGCGGTGAAGAACGTGCGCATCATCCTTTCCGCAAAGCTCAACGGCGTATCATCGGAAGAAATCCGTAAGAGAGTGAGGAATATCAATGTATAGAATAGCTGCAATAGGAGACAAGGACAGCATCTGCGGTTTTGCCGCTCTCGGTATCCACACTTTTACGGAGGACAATCCCCAGGAGGCGGCGCGCAAGATCAGGCATATGTCTGAGAGCGATTACGGGGTGATCTTCATCACCGAAAAACTTGCCGCCCAGATCCCTGCGGAGCTTGACAGATTCAGGGAGCAGCCCCTTCCATCCATCGTGCTTATTCCGGGCGTTTCCGGCAATACAGGCGCTGGCATGGCAAACGTGAGCAGATCCGTTGAACAGGCTGTCGGCTCAGATATAGTAGGTTAGGATCATTCTCAGATAGAGTTCTCAATTTATTTTTGGAAGGTAAATATTTATGAGTATAGGAAAAATAACAAAGATTTCCGGCCCGCTTGTAATTGCGTCGGGTATGCGTGACGCGAATATGTTCGACGTTGTCCGCGTAAGCAAGGAGCGTCTTATAGGCGAGATCATCGAAATGCACGGGGACAGAGCCTCCATACAGGTTTACGAGGAAACCTCCGGACTTGGCACAGGGGAGCCGGTGGAGTCCACCGAGATGCCCCTGAGCGTTGAGCTGGGACCCGGACTTATAAAGAGCATCTTTGACGGTATTCAGCGCCCCCTTGTGGCCATCAAAAAGCTTGCCGGCAACAATCTTACCAGAGGCATAGAGGTTCCCGCCCTTGACAGGGAGGCTGTCTGGCACTTTACGCCTGCGGCAAAGGCAGGGGATAAGGTC
>CAMOTT010000076.1 GCA_946626015.1 uncultured Clostridia bacterium
GCCGGCCACACCGACCTTGAGGTTTTCTACTGCGTCTTGAAATTCCTTGCGGACAACAGGGTACTGGTAGGCAAGGCAATAGACGATTCATTCAACCTCGGTTTCCTGGACAGCTTCTTTGACCTCAGCGATATCATAGGCGATATCCCGACTCTTATCAAGGGCGCGGTCTATGGCGCGTTGTTTGACGATGAGGTTTACGGCGAGATGCCCGACGGCATGACCGTTGACGAAATGCTTAACAAGAAGCTTCGTTATCTTCTTGTTAATGACGATGTAGTCAATCCTTTGGATAAACCTACCGAGACCGGCAAGCCTCGCGTTCCTAACGGCCTGCTTCCCAGCATGGACGGTAAGACGAACGTCAACACCAATACGGCGTATCAGTTCCTGAGGAATGCCATAAACGCTGCCCTTACGGACATAGTTATCCCCATGCTCAAAGACCTGCTTATCGAAAAGTTCGGTATCATTGTCAATGAGCAGCACCCCAACGGCTATTATGACGGCTTGAGCGATCTTGATATAGTCTGGAACATCCTGTTCAAGAAGCCTGCTTCCGAGCAGCCTGCAGAACCGGCTGATCCCGAAGAAGGCGGCGGAGCTCTTGACTCATTGCTCAGCGGTCTTGTTGAAGTGCCTGATGAGATCCAGGGTCAGGCGATCCCCATGATCGAATACGCTCTTAATTACATCATCATGGGACCGTTCCTTGATACCTACATCACAAGATCCGAAAACGGCATCAGCCTTGCCAGCGGCTTTGACAGCGCAATCGGTGAGCTGCTCACCATCGCCTGCGGACTTATGCCTCTGCTCAATCTGAACGGCGTAACTCTTAAGACCGACGAAGAAATCGCGACTATGACCACAGCCCAGAAGTTCGCATACATCGGCAAGATGGTCTGCATAGGTTTGCTTGATTTCACAGTTATTCCGGATAGCGTTCAGAGCCTCAGAGAGGTTGCTACATATGTTCTCATCAGCTACTGCGCTAACATCATACCCGATGATGAGTTCCTCAGCAAGATAAACTACAATGTACAGAACAGTACGTCAAACGCCATCAACCCCAAGACGGACGGCGCGTTGATCGTTATTGCAAGCCTTCTCAGGTATTATCTTAACGCTAATACCGAGATGAATATCCCCGCCAATCTTTCATTTGACGGCACGATCAATTACATTGTTGACTGGGCGATAGGCAAATTCGGCGGAGCTATCTACACCGGCGGTATGGAGGCTGACTCTGCTTGGACAAAGATCGACAAGATTCTTTTCGGCGAGTCACCCACGCTTAACGGTATCTTCCAGAAGAGCTGGCTGCCCACCACCATCAACAGCAACAACCCCAAGAACAGCATTACTTACGATCTGATCGTGAACAAGATCGTCTTCGCTATTCTCGACTTTGATTTTGACTCACTGTTCAGCATCTTCCAGAAGAATCCCACAGGTGAGCTTAATAACGACGTTCTGAGTGTTATCCTCAACTTCGTTGCGCGTATAGTCAACGGTATGTTCAACAACGTCAAAGTTATTCCGCTCAACCTGAAGAACATTGAAACGATCTTTGAAAAGTCACAGTTAAGAGGCGTTGTAGAGAGACTTCTCGAACAGCTTCCCAACTACATTGAGGATATCTGCACGGTTGTTCTTCCCATCGTTGTTCCCAACATGGATATAGTCAATCTGAAGCAGTTTGACATCGCCGCTCCCGACGGAACGGTTGCGATAACAGCTTCTCAGCTCAGAACACTCCTTGATACTCAGGTCCCAAAGTCACAGGTTCAGGAATATGACGAGAACGGTTATGTGTTCTTCGGCATTGAGGACTTTACCCCCACTTTCAAGTACTATGACTATATGGATGCGAGAAGGGATGCAGAAAACCTGCTCAAGAGGTATGAGGACAATCCCGACACCGTTCAGCTCAGAGAGATCACAAATGTGGGTTACAGATTGAATTACTACTACAACGCATTGGTCAGAAGAACATCTCTCAATGCAGACAGATTGAATGAGATCCTTGGTATTTACGATATTTCCGGCTTTGATTCCAGCCTGTATTCAGTAAGATCATGGAACGAGTTTATCAGAGCTTACACCTTTGCAAGCGATCTGTATGATGATATCACCTTCGGTCTCGGCGGATTCAGCAACGTTACCCAGTCCATGATCTCAGAGGCTCGTTCAAAGGTTATCGCCGCTGTAAAGGGACTTAAACCCTGGGCGCCCCTTGCAGATTATGAGGCTCTCAATGATGCGATTTCCCTCGCACAGCTCAAGACTTCCGAGAAGGAGCGTGTACGTTACTTTGAGGATGGTATGACCGACCTGCTGACGACCCTTGGCAAGGCTATCGTATTGCCGAGAGATTATGACCGCAACGAGCAGGATACTATCGACAAGTTCGTTGAGGCTATTACAGAAGCTATCAACAACCTTGTATATAAGCCCGCTATCGTAGGCGTTGAGACGACGAATGCTATTATAGACAGCGCAAGGAAGATCGCTTACGGTCTTGAGGAAGGTCTTGCAACAGTTCTTTCTCACATCACCAATGTCGGTGCCGGCAACGTGGAAGTTGTTGCAAACGGCAAGGGCTTTGAAACAGTAGGCACAGGCACCGTTGTAAAGCTTGTCCTTAACAACGAGGTCATAGACAGCTACACCGTGGTCATCTTCGGTGACGTTGACGGTGACGGTTTCGCAGACGGTAATGATGCGGTTATAGTCAGCCAGCTGGCCAATAAGGTCATCGCGCAGGAGGACTTGGATCAGAACTTCATTTACGCTGCCGATGCGGACGGCGACAACTCAATAGATGATCTTGACGTTGAAGAGCTCATCGATGCCGGTATGTTCAAGACCACCATCGACCAGACTCACGAGATCGTCTGAGCTTGAAACGGTTGAACAGCGTAAGCTGTTTGACAGCATGAATTACAAAACTAACATTCTCCAAAAACATATTTTTACCCACAGTTTTCGGAACTCTCCGTGAACTGTGGGTATTTTTTGCAATCTTGTAATAGCAAAAAAACTTGCCTGACCATATTCAAAGCCGGAATGCAGCCGCCACGGTCTGGGTACCTATTACCCGGAGCTGGAGGACATAAACCACTACGAGACAGAGGACAACATACTCAATGATTACGGCTCCGATCAGGCAAACAGTGCCCACGCTGAAAATATGGTGCAGCGGTATAAGCGCCTTGAAGCCGGTTCCGCTGACCCGGAGAACATCAAAAAGTACCGGGAAAAGCTGAAATACTGGGAAGATAAGCGGGTTGGTCAATATGACAACGCTGTTGAAAAAGACATCAAAGATTTTGAAAAATTTACTTCAGATCAAATAAGATTACTGGAATTAGAATTTGGTAAGTTAAAAACAAATCAGATAATTGTTACCAGTGAAAGGCTAAAACACATAAAAGAACATCACCCAGAAGACTATGAATTGTTTTTAAAAAATGGATCTTCTGCCGTAAATTATCCGGATTATATAATAAGGGACTCAAAAAATTCAAATACAATTTCTATAATAAAGAATGTGGATAATTGTAATATAGACGTTGTCGTCAAATTGATATTGGATTCTGAAAAAACGGAATATAAAAATTCCGTTTTAACCTTTTACCGGTTAAGAGATAACAATCTTAAAAAATTGAAGAATAAGAATAAAGTACTTTACAAAAAAGAATAATTGTGATACTATAATTTATAGAATAGTAATTGGGTGCTTTGAAGTAGAGATTGTGCTGCTACACACCTTTTGGGTTAAAAAGAAATGCGGGAGGGGGCACACCCGCCAAAGCACCTAATCTATTTAAACTGTCTGCTGAACGGTAGGCGGTTTCTTTATGTCAATAATTTAACAGTTGATTTAAGCACTTTGCGTATGCAGGGTGCTTTTTTCATACCCAAATTCCGTTTGCCGGTACCGGAAGAATAACCGGGTGACGGTTGACCTTGACCGTTAATAAGGAGTGAACATGGCGGATGAGAACAAAGATGTGAACACCTCCGGCGCGGAAGATCAGGAGCAGCAGGGGGCGAATGAGCCTCAGCAGCCTGAAAAGAAGTATACCGACGAGGACGTGAACGGCATCAGCGCCAAAAACAGCGCCAAAGCCGTAAATAAGCTGATGAAAGAGCTGGGAATAACGGATAAGACCGACAGGGCAAAGGTGAAGGAATTGATCGAAAAATCAAACAAAAAACCGCCCCTTCGTTAAAGAAAAGGCGGTAATCATTTGATTTTATATACCGATTTTACCGTTGCTCAAGGTAGTTGTACAGTCTTTCAGCAAAGGGGTCAAGGAATTTATAGATCGGGTTATCGTCAAACTTCGATTCCCAGTTTATCACGGACATAAAGTAAACCCTGAATGGCTGGGGAGAGAGTTTTTTGATCTCGCCTTCGCCCACATAGGTGATATTGAAATCCTGAAGCTTTTGACAGAATTGTTTTCTGACCGTCATGTAATCATAAAGGGAGTGGAAGATGGAAAACTCTTTTTTGAAATTGGCGCATTTCCAATGCTGCCAGCAGATCTCGCTGCGCTCAATACGCTCAAGCTGCCGCCGGTCTTCCGCCGCCGCTTTGGCGTTCTCCCAAAGGGTGTCCGCTCTTGTGATATCCCGGTTCTTGATGCCGGGCAGCGCGTCTTTCGGCTGTTGACGTATACCTATATGCTTTCTGTCGGTAACGGCGTATTTTGTTATAATATCTATAAACTCCTTTAAATATTCACCGCCGGGGCCGTAAACTGCGTTAAGATAATTCAGCATCAGCTCATCATAATCGTTGCGATACGGGTTCTTCATAACATTGGCAAGCAGATATGTTCGCAGCTCATAAAACTCGCCGTTGCAGATGTTCATGTAGTAGTTGCCTTCCTCGTAAAGGCCCTTTACACCGTTTTCATAAAACACCTGCACGTTCCTTTGCAGGACCTGAAAATTCGCGAAGGGGGAGAGGGTCTCAGAGTAATTATTGACGTAATCCCAAACGTAAAGCCTGTTGCAGATTTTGCTCCAGCCTTTCAGGTCTGCCATGAATTTGACGTTTTCCTTGCACTTGGGATCGTCTATGGTGTGGCCGAAGCAGCACTCGATGGAACAGAGCCGGACGATCACGTTATCCAAAGGCCTAACTTTTTCGGGTACCTGACGGGTGTATTGGTAGGCAAAGGTGTCGATGGCCACGTTGTTGTAACCTGCCTGCTTCACCGCTGCGGCAACCTTGTTCACAAAGGAGATCATGGTGCCGGCGTGGGAGTTGTTCTCCGCATCCACGGCGGCGCATTTTGGGCAGGTGCAGTAATGCTGATTGTCCGCCTGGGTCAGTGAGACGATTTGAAGATCCGCGCCGGGGTTATGCTCACGTTTAAGCAGAGCCAAAACCTCGTTTGTAACGATCTCAAGAACCTCGTCATTGGTCAGGCAGAGCTGATCCGGCACCCGTTTGTCCTGATGCAAGGCAAAATATTCCGGGTGGCTTTCAAAGTATTGAGCTGCCGCGCAATAGTAAGTAGAAAGAGAATGGGCAAAGTAGCCCAGATAGGGCACATAGGCGCCCTCCTCGTCCGAGCGCACAGGTGAGCAGTTGATAGAGTGGAAACGGTCATATTCCGCATTACTGATGCTTGCTGTGTCAAGCTGCCTGTACTCAAAGAACGGGGTATAAGCTATATTGATATCCACGGGTACGGAAATGCTGTTCAATGAGGGGCATGAAACAACCTCCGCCTCATAGACCGTGTATCCGCAGATATCCTCAAGAAAACGGTAAACTCCGTCAAGGGTGCCGCTGGAGCCTGTGCCGCAGATATAAAGGTGGCTGTTATCCGCGGTCACAAAATAGCTCCCCTTCGGCTTTTGACCAAAATCAAACTGCTTTCTGTTGGTTTGACCGATATTTATCTCGCTGCCGGAGGGCTCCTCGCTGTCGTTGATCAAGGGCAGCTCTGCTCCTGTGATTGTTTTCAACCGCTCTCTAAGAATGTTCGCGGCGTAGCGTTCGGATTTTTCCGGATTTTGGGGGATGACTATGCTTGCTTTTGCAACACCGTTGACTACCAGCTCAAGCTCATTCACGGCAAAGGACACAACACAGGATGAGGTTATAATGGAGATTATGAACAATGCGATAATCAAAAGCCTGGATATCTTTTTCATAAAAACAGCTCCCTTTCAAAGCGTATTTTTTCGCGGTGAGGGAATACAGTATAGAATGCGCATCAATCGGTTTTATTTCCGTACATAAAGATTTTGCCTGCATCGCTTTTAATATAATCCTCGGTTTTTCCGAAGAAAAGCGGCTTGTTGTGCAGATGCAATATGTGCGAGGCGTAGGTGATGGCGCTTTCCAAATCGTGGGAAACCATAATGATGGTGATGCCTTCGTCATTGAGCCGTTTGAAGATCTGGTAAAGCTCCTGGGTAACGATGGGGTCAAGACCGGAAACAGGCTCATCCAGCAACAGCAGCTTGCGGGTAGCGCAAAGGGCGCGAGCCAGCAATACGCGCTGCTGCTGCCCACCGGAAAGTTCGCTGAAAAAGTGGTTTTTATACTCGGCTATGCCAAGCTTTTCCAGATTGCTCCGGGCTCGTATTTTGTCCTCTTTTGTGTAAAAGGGATTTAATCTGTGGGAGTTAAGGCAGCCGGAAATGACCACCTCCCAGACGTTGGCTGGGAAATCCTTTTGCACCCTTGAGTGTTGGGGCAAGTAACCGATCTCATTTTGTTTCAGACCGTCTCCAAAGGTTATTTTGCCCCCGGAAAGCCCCTTAAGCGAGAGCAGAGCCTTGATAAGGGTGCTTTTTCCGGAACCGTTTTCACCTACAATGCAGAGATAGTCTCCGGGATCCACCTCAAAGGACAAATCGGTCAGGACTATATGGTTCTCATACGATAATGAGATATTGTCACATTTTATTATTGACATCAGACAATATTCCTTTCAAGTCAAAAACGCTTGACTACTTGATGAACATTATAGTGCTGGCAAGGAGCACCTGTGAGGCAAAATAAGTTACTATGTTTACCACCTTGAGCCTGAAGGTGGCTCGCTTTTCGTCGCAGGTGATAACGGCAAGAGTGGCGTCGGAGATCACAAACAGAGCCGCGCCCACAATGAGCAAAGAAGCTAAAATTGCTCCGTTCTCAATGGGAGAGCCTGCGCGGAGGATACTGACGCCGAGAAATACAGCTTTGATAAACATTGAGCATAAAACAGCGGCGTAAATGGATATGGGGGCGGTGAGGGCTTTGGGTCTGAGCTTAAGAGCTGCAAACATTATAAGAGCCATTACGGCAAGGAACGCCGCTATGGTTATAAGTTCAGCTTTTGTGAACAGGGGAGAGTCACCGAAAAGCTTGAGCTGCGCATGGCGGTAGGCTCTTATGTAGAATACGTGCCCAACAAGGAAGCTGAACGCTCCGATCACAAAAAACGTTGCCGAATCGTTGATATGCAGGAACAGATCCCCGAACCAGGAGAATACAAGGGCTATCATAATAAATTTGGCGTAAGGTCCGCTGTTGCCGGAGATCTGGATAGCTGCCAATCCGGTGCATATAAACGCGGAGGAACAGATCATTTTGTATATCCGCGATTTTGTGCAGATGCCGGGCCATGCCGCTTTTAAAAACTTGGGGACAAATATAAACTGGATGATCAAAGAGATGCCGTAGAGTATTTTATAAACCAACACTGCAAATCCCCCCGATTATTTTATTGTTCCAAAATGAGTGGGTTCAATAAACAGATACAGCTTGCTCATGGCGACGGCGGAGGCCTTAATAAGCACGGGGTTGGAGAACCATTCGTTTGTGCAGTCGGCAAAATGGTTTGAGATGCTTGTCATATCCGGTGATGAACGGGGGTACATCTTGACACGGTTGCCGTTGAAAACAAACCTCAACCTGCGCTGACATATGGATTCAAGTGGTCTTATCCAGACGTCAAGGGTGGTGTCGTTCTCCCAAGCCGCGCTGCAGGTCACGGTGAAGTCGATACCGCCGAGCCTGATTTTGCATTTTCTGGCCTTTCCGTCCATGCCGCAGAGCACCGTGTTCCTTTCGTCGCCCTCGCTCCAGCTGAACTTGCAGGTGTGGTCGCCAAATCTGAATTTGATAAAATCTATGTTGCCGGCCTTGTCCGCAGACATATAAAAAACAGGCAGGGGCATGACGCTGACGGGGAAGCCGATCTCATCAAGTATGGGCGGCTTTTTCATCTTTATTACACGGCCCTCAAGCTTCATCTCGGTAAAGACGCTTCTCGGTTTTTCGGGCAGCTCTTTGAAAGGCTCAAAATGAAGGTGCCTCTTTACAAAGTCCTCATCCGGGTACGGCTCGGAATTCTCCTCGATGAACACATCAGGGAAGTGACGCCAGATGCAGTCTCTGACCTTCTGCTCGGTTATCTCGCTGCAGTTTATGGCAAGAACGGCGTCATAGTCCTCAAACACCATGCCGAACTGGGAGAACATACCGTCCGCTCTGTATGAATTCTTAAGGTGGTTTCTCCAGAAGCAGTAGCCGTAGCCGCAGGTGTTGTCGATCTCAAAATACTGACCGTTGGGCACCTGAGCCTTTACAGCCTCCACAGCCCATTCCTCAGGAATGATCTGCTTGCCGTTATATTTGCCCTTGTTAAGATAACAAAGCATGAACTTTGCAAGTGTCTCGGTGGTCAGAAATATACCCCAGCCGCCTGCTTCAATGCCGTTGCCGTCGGTCTCCCAGAAGGGCTGTTCGGTCAATCCCAGGGGTTCAAACAGTCTGGGCATAAGGTATTCGCGCACGGACATACCCGTAACGCGGTGGATTATTGCGCAGAGTATGTACATATTTTCGCTGATATATTTCCATTGTTCGCCGGGCTCGGCGTAGGGCTTGGCCTCAAAGAAATCTTTTATCCACTGATTTTTGGTTTTGTCCGAGACAAGAGGAACATCCTTGCCGGCTGTCATTGTGAGCAGGTGAAAAATGTTGATTTTGTTGAGATGCTCGTCCGGAACTTCGGGGCAGTATTCGGGGAAGATATCAACAAGCTTTGTGTCCAGCGTCAGCAGACCCTCGTTTATGGTAAAGCCTATTGCGGTGG
>CAMOTT010000077.1 GCA_946626015.1 uncultured Clostridia bacterium
GCAGGCTCCGAATAATATCTGCCCGTGTATGTTTTGTAATCCTTAAAGCCCCTGTTGTCGTGGTTGCCGAGAGCCATCATAAAAGGAACGCTTTCGGCTATACCTGTAAGTCCGCTGAACAGACCGTTCCACTGAACCTCATGCTGACCGCAATCCGTATTGTCTCCGCCGGTGAGTATAAAGGCTGTGTCCGGATGCTCCCTGAGAACAGATTTTATGAATTTATTGAACCCGGAATAATCGGGGCAATCAAAGGGATCGTTTTTCTGCTGGTCGGAAACACAGATAAACTTGAACCTTTTGATCTCCTCGGGCGCGGTTTTAAAGCTGAATTCTTCGCTGCGTTCGTCCTTGCCGCCGCAGGTGTAAAAATATTCGGTGCCGGGCTCCAGACCGGTAAGCTTGACCCAAAATATATTGCTTATATCGATATCGCTCTCAAAGACCTTTGCAACGGCCTCCGCTCGCTTTGTTTCTCCTCCGTTTTTGCGGTACTCCACATACCCTTCCGTTACCTCTGCGCAGGTTCTCCATGTTATGCTCATGGAGGTGCGCACATCGTCTGCAAAGCTCACCATAATGTGATCCGGCTTTACCGCAGAGCCTCTGACAGGTTTTTCTTTAATCATAAATCAAATCCTCACTTTTTTCGATTTTCAGCTTAAGTGGTTTTATTTCAGCTTTCAGCTCGCCGCTTATGCGGTAGCTTTCAATGGCCTTTTGTATGGTCTTGTTGTGAACCCAGGGATCAAGCTTTTGTTCTGTGATATAAGGCAGCGCCGCGTCCCGCTGCTTTGCAAGGGCGGTGGCAAAATACCAGGCTGCCATCATCTTGACATAATATTTTTTTGACTTTATACCGGCAACCAGTTCAAGCATTTCCGGCTTGAAATTATCGTCAAGATAAAAACACATCAGCATTTCTATCCCGAAACGCACGGTGTAGGTATGCTCTGACCTGAGCCAGATAAGGATCATTTCATAAAGCTCCGGCAGATGCTTTTTGAACACCTTTGGGGTTATTGTGTCACAGGTCGCCCAGTTGTCGATATAGGGCAAAAACCGCTCCAGCTCCCCTATCGTCCGATCATAATCCCTGCACTGTTCGAGTATAAAGCCGTGCAGGCAGTTTTCCTCGTGATATTTATGCGGCAGGCATTTGATAAATTCATCGCCCTGAACGCTTCCGGCAAGTTCCTTTGCGTACCGTCGCAGATCCGGGGTGCGTACTCCGATGAATTTTTCCGCCGGCAGATTGGGTATAAGCTTTAAGGAAAAATCCCGGTATTTGAGATCCTGCATTTCAAACAACTTTTTCTGAATGATTTTTTCAATGTTGTCCATTTGAATACTCCTGTGGAAAGATCAAAAGCTCCAACGCCGCAGACCTTTCAAAGCATAAGTAAAGGTAAGCGAAACATAATATGTCAGCCGTTCCCAAACTGAAGCGGCAGCATCGGTAATGTTTCCGGCGCTATCCTGCGCAGAATAACCGGGAAGAGTCCCGTTGTTGTCGTCCACGCCGTCCGTATCGCAGGCAAAAGCAGCAATAAACGGAGCCGCAACCGCAAGAACAATGTAACCTGCAGCACCTATACCAACAGGCGCGTATGCCCGGGGCAGGTCGGCAAACAGAGTGTGACGCAGGATCAAAACCAGCGACCGCAGCAGCAGCCGCACCTCCGGGCTGTCCATGGTCAGATCTTCTCCCCCGGCATAGTGCATGGCGACGACCTCCGTGGCCAGATCCCACGGGGTCTCGTACTCTGTCTCCGGCAGCTCAATACCATAGCTTGCCCCAAGGGCGTTCAGGCCGTTTTCACCAGAATAAGGCGTACCTGCAAGCTCTGGGATACGCCCGATGATCCGCATCAGCAAACCGTTTTCCGGCAAGCCAAGCTGTTCCGCACGGAGAGAACGGGTCAGACGGTACTTCACACCGGCTTTCAAAAAGCCCTTTGCGTACTCGTTAATACCCGCCTGCATCAGTTCAAGCTGATCGGAAGTGTACCCCTCAACGGCGGTGGTCAGGGCATTTAAATCGATTTTATCCACGGTTTTTGCGGAATATTTTATAACGTCATCCTGCAGGGTAAACAGACGGTATTGCAAGGGGTACATGGTCAGGGAAGTGACGGCGAAATCATAGATAAGATTGCCGCCGGGGCTTGTGAATTTTGCGCCGTCGCTGCAATGCTCATGTCCGCTGACGCACAGCCGGATACCCGAATCCGCGAAACGCGCCGCTGTGGAGAAGTGGTTGCGGACAATAAAATTATGGCTGACGACACGCTGCATTGGCATATGATCCAAAAGATTATGATGCATCATCAATATGGGATATTTCCCTTCAATCCGCGCCTGACTTGCCTGAGCGCAGACCCAGTCCACCCGGGCTTTGCTCATACCGTCCTCGGTTGAGGCGTTGGGATCACAGCTGTCCAGAGCTATCAGGCGGTACTTTTCGTTCAGGTCAGCGGTGTAGGAACAGGTGGTTTCCTCAGCCGCAAGAGCCTCGTCATATCCGAATTCACGGTATATCTCCTTGAACGATGCCACGTCGCAGGCGGCGCCTGTTCCAAGATCGTGGTTGCCATTGATAACGTAGACCTGTTTGCCGCTGGTCTGTTCAAACTGTCGCAGCTTTTCGGCAACTTCAAGATGCTCCTCGATAATACTGCGTCCGTTGTCCGCCAGATCTCCTGCTATCAGGACAAATTCCACCGTTTCATCCCCGGCGCACTGTTCAAGAAAAGCGTCTAAGATAAAGCCGCTTTCATCCTCCATTGCGGCGCGGCGATTGGCGTACCAATAGATCGGATCGTCTATCTCCCCCTCAAGCACACTGCGCGGCTGGTTGTAATGGATATCCGAGGTCACCGCGAAGGAAACGGCTTTTTTATCCGCCGCAAACGTCTCAAGAGGGACAGCCGACGATATAAAGGAAAATAAGATGACCGCGCACAGAAACAGAGAAACAATTCTTTTATGTTTCATAACAGCCCGCCTCCATAATTATTTATTCTCATTTTATCATAAGTTTTAACATAATATCAAGTCTTGGGCCGGTAGAATATTTAAAACATCCCGTCATATCCTGCGGCCGTACTCATATAATTTACAAGACAAGCTTAAAACGGAGGATGAGCAATTATGAACGAACTTACCCGCGGCGCAAGGATCCCGGTAATCTCGCTCAAAGGCCTGACAGGTTTTTTGAGATCAAACAAAAGCCCTTTGGCAATAACAATCCTGTTTATAACAGGGATAATCCTGGGCACGATCACCATCAACAAGCACAACGAATTTATTCTTATCAAAACAGCCGAGATATTCAAAGATTACCTTGCCGTACAGGCCGGGCAATCCCTGTTTGCGCTGTTTATGAACTCTGTATTCAAGTTTTCGATCTACATATTGATGATATATATACTTGGGCTATGCGCCATAGGCAGCCCCCTTATCTGCGCGCTGCCCCTGATCCGCGGACTTGGAGCCGGGCTTATTTCGGGCTATCTTTACAGCGCGTACGCTCTCAAAGGCATAGGCTACTGCGTTCTGATAATGTACCCCGGGCTGCTTATTTCAGTCTTTGCCATGATAATCGGCTGCAGTAAAGGCATAGAGATGTCCTACGATCTGCTGAGAGCCGTAACCGCGGGACAACCGTGCGTCGAAACCGGGCTAAAGAAATACACCTCACGGTTTTTTGTGATACTTGCAGTCACCGTTGCCGCCGCCCTCGCCGACACGGTTTGCTACGCCCTGTTTATGAGGTTTTTCAATATGTGATCAAGCAGTAAAAATCCCCCTATGGCGATCAGCTCGCCGTAGGGGGTTAAGTTGTTTTTTCCGTCAGGCTTCGGTCTTTTCAAGGTCTATGTACTTTGAAATAAAAGCGGTGACCTTTTCTTCGTACTGCTCCTTGGCGTCATAATAGCTGTAAGCGTGGACAGCTCCGGGCACCCACATGCAGTCCTTATCCTGCTGACAGGCCTCGTAGAGCCTCTTGCCCATATAAGTCGGCACAAAGTCGTCCGCCTCGCCGTGGATAAAGAGCATGGGGTTCTTTTCGTCCTTCATCTTGCCCTCCGGGTCGGAATCGCCGAAGAAATACCCCGCAATGAGCTTACACATAAGGCTGCAAACCAGGACGATGGGCTTGAAGTGGAAACCGATCATACCCTTAAGTGTCTCGCCTATCTGCTCAAAAGCATTGGTAAAGCCGCAATCCTCGATGGCAACCTTGACCTGCTCGGGGGGATTAGTCTCATTGACAAGCATTGTGGTGGCCGCGCCCATGGAGATACCGTGGGTAACGATCTCGATATCCTCGCCAAATCTGTCAATAAGATAACGGAGCCACTGATGGATATCCTTGTAATCAAGGGCGCCGAAGCCTATCCATTTGCCGTCGCTTCTTCCGTGAGCCCTAAGATCCGGATACAGGCAGTTGAAGCCCAGGGTGTTGCGGTAAAACGGAAGCATATGGCTGAATTCATCCGGGCCGTTACAGCAATAGCCGTGCACGAATACAACGTATTTATTTGAAGGCTTTTCGGGAGTCACGAGCCAGCCTCTGAGAGTCAGGCCGTCGGGAGAGACGATGGAAACATCCTCCGGATCAAGAGAGTAGAGATAGTCGTTGTTTTTCTTCCTGATCTGTTCGCGTTTTATATACCTTTCCTCAGTTTCGGGCTTTTTTGACTTGGGACGCTTGATGGCAAAGAGAAACGCCACATAAGATATAACGAGAAACAGAACCAAAATAACTATTACCGCAATTAAAACCCATCTCATAAAAATAACCTTCTCTTTCTTGTTGTTTTGTTTATTTTACACCCAACAACGCTTATAGTCAATATTTTAGATAAAAAAGCAACAAAAAATCGGGATTCTACTAATTACTTTTTTGGCAGAGTGACATTGCAATAGGTTTTTGTTAGGTGTATAATGTGAATATCAAATAAAGGATGTTTTTCACGATGATAGGTTCTGTTATCGGTGTTGTCTGCGGTTTGTTGATATACCTGTCGCTCTCACGGTTATCCCTGAGTGTAACGCAAAAGGTCAAGGTATCTGTGCCCTATCTTCTGTTGGCAATACTGACGCCTGTTATCGGCCTTTTATTTTGCGCTGTTGTTCTTCGGGATGAACTGGTGTTTGCCGGCATAGGAATTGCGGCCTCTCTTGTGGTCGCCGCTTTGATAAACTTCGCTATCCACTGTTTTTCAAAAAACCATAAATCATAAGCAAAGGATATGAATAAAATGAAAACTGCTGACATTGTCATGTTGGTTGTTGGCGTAGTTCTTGCCGTTGCCGGATATTTTCTCAGGCGGTCTGCCGTAAAGAAAATCTCCGCTGCGGAAAGTCCGCCTAAAAAACTTAAACGCAGCAAAAAGCTCTTTACCTTTATGACCGTTGCGGGTTCCTGGCTCACGGTTGTCGAGGCCTTGACCCTCATCTTCGGCACAGAGAAAAAGTCGCTGAACATTGAAATTTCACCGCCTCGTATGACGCTCTTTGGGTTCAGTATAAGCTCTTCGGTGGTACTTTCCTGGATAATCATACTGATACTTACCCTCATCGCAGTGCTGATAAGGATCTTTGTTGTGCCTAAGATGACCAACGAGCCGAAAGGTATCCAGAATGTGCTTGAAACCATGGTGGAGTTTATTGAGAAATACATTCGCTCCCAGGTCAAGGGCATCGATGGGCTGGGCGCTTATATTTTCACCATCGCAGTTTATATGATCGCCTGCGCGGCCGCCGAGCTTTTCGGGTTCAGGGCTCCCACGGCGGACATCACAATGACCTTCGGAATGGCTCTCATCACATTCTTTCTCATAAATTATTACGGTATCAAGCTTAGAGGCGTCGGCGGCCGTATAAAAGGACTTGCCTCCCCCTCTCCCCTTGTTTTTCCCATCAGGATAGTGTGTGATATGGCTGTGCCCGTATCAATGGCCTGCCGTCTTTTCGGCAATATGCTGGGCGGACTCATAGTTATGGATCTGCTTTACACTGCCCTGGGCAATAAAGCGGTGGGCATACCCAGCCTTTTCGGCCTTTATTTCAATGTTTTCCACCCGCTTATTCAAGCGTTCATCTTTGTGACCCTTACATTGGCATTTATAAATGAAGCGGTGGAAACCGCGGAAGAATAATATCAACAAATATTTAGGAGGAATTTTATTATGAGCTCAGTATTTGCAGCAGCATTATGTTTGATCTCCTGCGCAGCGGCAGGTTTTGGAATGGCCCTTGCCACAGGCAAGGCTGTTGAGGCGGTGGCGCGCCAGCCCGAGGCAGCAAGCAAGATAAACTCTATCCTTATCCTCGGCCTTGCCCTTACGGAATCCACGGCGATCTACGGTTTTGTTACCGCGCTTATCATGCTCTTCATTAAATAATGACGGGAGACTTGGAAAATGGATATAAACCCCATCGACATAGTTATACACATTATAAATATCATTATCCTGTTTGTCATTCTCCGTACTTTGGTGTACAAGCCGGTGAGCAAGTTTATGAGGGAGCGCACCGCCTCCGTCAACGGTCAGCTTGAGGATGCGGCCAACAAGGAGGCCGAAGCTGAAAAGCTGCTGGAGCAGTACAATTCTCAGATCAGCACCGCCGAGGATGACGCCAAAGCCAAGGTTCTTGAGATCACCTCTAAGGCTAACAAGGAGGCCGACGATATTATCGGCAAGGCAAACACCATGGCCATCGAGATAATCGAGCACGCCAACCAAAAAGCTCAGGATGAATACGACAAAAAGATGAACGATCTGAGCGAGGATATCACCGACGTTGCCGTCAACATGGCAAAGCAGATACTTCAGCGTGAAGTGCGCGCCGAGGACAATCAAAAAATCATCGATGACTTTTTTGACCCCAAAAGGAACTGATTTCCCCGCGCTGAAAGGAACTTAACATTATGGTAAACGAAAACGTTTTAAAGCTTGCCGGAGAATTCACCGATGAGGATATTGAGCGTATCCGCTCCGGATTCAGTAAAATGCTCGGCAGAGATATCAGGTTCAAGGTCGTAAGGGATGAATCTCTTATCGGCGGGTTTTCCGCGTTTATTAACGGCAAGATATATGACGCCAGCATCCTTGCCCGTATCAACGATATGCAGCGTCAGCTTACCGATTAAGGAGCATAGTCTATGATTGGCAGTGATGTGAAATCTGTTGCTTCATTTTTGAACAGCAGGATAAACGAATATGAATACAAGCCCAAGGTCTGCGAATACGGTGTGGTCAGGAGCTGCACCGACGATATCGTCCAGATTGACGGGCTTTCAACTATCAGCTACGGCGAGCTTATAAGCTTTGACGGAGACGCTTACGGCCTTGCCCTTGAGATGAGCGAAAACGGCGTTGGAGCAGTGCTGCTCGGCAAAAGCAGCAAGGTCGTGCCCGGCTGTATAGTTAGAGGCACCGGACGGGTGGCAAACATCTGCGTTGGCAGCGAACTGCTGGGCAGGATCGTTGACCCCATCGGCAGACCGCTGGACGGCCTGCCCCTCAAAGTCGACAAATATCGCCCCATAGAGAACCACGCTCCCACCATTATGCAGCGTTCCCCTGTCAACAGCCCCATGCAGACGGGTCTGCTTGCAATAGACAGCATGATCCCCCTTGGCAGAGGCCAGCGTGAGCTTATAGTCGGAGACAGGCAGACGGGCAAAACGGCCATCGCTCTGGCCGCAATGATAAACCAGAAGAAAGACGATGTCATCTGCGTCTACTGCGCCATAGGCCAAAAGGCCTCCACAGTGGCTCAGGTAGTGCATACCCTCACAACCGAAGGCGCCATGGACAACACTGTGATAGTTTCATCCACAGCCGACGACTGCGCCTCCATGCAGTATCTGGCGCCATACGCCGCCTGCGCCATAGCGGAGGAGTTTATGTACAACGGCAAGGACGTGCTCATAGTTTACGATGATCTTACAAAACACGCCATCGCCTACCGTTCAATGTCGCTCTTGCTCCGCAGGCCCTCCGGGCGCGAGGCTTATCCCGGAGACGTATTCTACCTGCACAGCCGTCTGCTGGAACGCTCCGCGAAGCTTTCCGAAAAACTCGGCGGCGGTTCAATGACCGCCCTGCCGATAGTTGAAACGATGGCTGGTGATATTTCGGCATACATCCCCACAAATGTTATCTCCATCACAGACGGTCAGATCTACCTTGAAAGCGAGCTGTTCAATGCCGGTATCCGTCCGGCGCTGAACGTGGGTCTTTCGGTTTCGCGCGTAGGCCGCTCCGCTCAGAACAGCGCCATGAAGGATGTTTCCGGCAGCCTGCGTCTTGAGCTTGCCCAGTACCGGGATACGGCTGTTTTTGCCCAATTCGGCGCGGATATAGACGCCTCCACGGCTCATTTGCTTGCCCGGGGCGAACGGCTGACAGAGCTGCTTAAGCAGCGGCAAAATGACGTTATGTCCCTTTCAGAACAGGTTGCAGTGCTGCTGGCCTACGATAAGGATATGTTCATAAATATCCCCAAAAAGAGCGTAACGGCAGTCAAAAAGCAAATGCTCGAATATCTCGAACAGAACTGTTCGTCAACCATGCACGCAATCGATATGTCCGGAAAGCTCAGCGAATCCGACAGGAACGTCATCAATAACGCCATATCGGATTTCTTCGCAAGGACAAAATAAAAAAGGAAAGGAACGGCGCAAGGAACAGGCCTTGCCTGCATGATGCGTCATTAAGTGACATATGCAAAGCGCTAATGAAATAAAGCATCACATCGGTGCCGTTGAACAAACAAGAAAGATAACAAACGCCATGCACCTTATCTCCTCCGCGAGGATGAAAAAGGTCATGAATCACATAGAATACAACAAAATTTACTTTAACCGGGTACAGTCCGCAATGAAGGATATCCTTATGTCCCCTCACCCGGTGGATCACCCCTATCTGCGCAAACGAAAAAACGGCAAAAAGCTCTATATCGTAGTTGCCG
>CAMOTT010000078.1 GCA_946626015.1 uncultured Clostridia bacterium
AGTCGAACCCCGTCAGATCACCGTCCTTGACAGAATAGGCGGCGGCGACGGCTTTGTGGGCGGTCTGCTCTACGCTATCCTCACGGGCATGGAGCCGGAAAAATGGATCCAGTTCGGCTGGGCCAGCGGCGCCCTTGCCACCACCTTCCTGACGGACTACGCCCAGCCTGCTGACGAGGAGCAGATCTGGAGCATCTGGGGCGGAAACGCAAGGGTAAAGAGATAAGAATAAAGAATATACAGACGCAACAACGGGGAGGCAGAACCGATCTGCCTCCCCGTTATATTTTTAAGTTTTTTATTTCTGCCAAATTTTTACATAGTCCACTATGAACTCTGTTTTTGTGTCCCTGCTCAGCTTTATCTCCTCGGGAAGCTCCAGAGAAACTATCACCCATTCCTCCTCCTGAGAAACCCCGTTGCCGAAGGAGGTGCGAACGGTCTCCACGCCGTTGACGTAGAAGATGTATTCGTCCTCCGTCCATTCAAGGCCGTAGGTGTTGTAGGTGTGGTAGATATCCTTGCCCTTGAAGCTGCCCATTCTGTAGGAGTCGATGTTCTCCACGTCATCGTCAAAGCCGTTGCAGTGGATGGTCTGGGTCACGGAGTTGTGGTAACCGGGCAGTTTTTCATCGTAGTTGCCCGACTCGAAAATATCAAGCTCCGCTCCGCCGACGCCGCCCTTTGAAACGTAGTGGTCATAGGGATTGTCCGCCTGTATCCAGAAGGCGCTCCAGAAATCCGGGCTGTCGTTGCAGATACATTTTATCTCAAAATAGCCCTGTTTATATTTTTTGTGCAGAGCTATGATAGCGCCGTACCAGCCCGGGCCGTAGGCGCCGTCCTCAAGATATTCGCCGGTGATGGTCAGCTTGCCGTCCCCCACCTTTATCTGTGAGGCGGAGTTGTATCCGCCCCTGCGCGGCCCCTCCGCGCGTGAGAACCACAGGTCGGTGTTAAGGCTGTCCCCGTCAAACTCCTCGCAGAGCACCTGGGTGTAGCCTGTAAGGTCAAGCTTTTGCCCCCTCGGGGTCAGGGCGGTGTTGAAGAACACGACCCCCAGAAGCTCGGCTATGACAAGGACGTAGGAAACGGCCTTTTTAAGGGAAAACTTGCCCGAAAAGATCTCACCGAATATTTCAGAAAGCTCCGACAAGGCTCTGGTCTGGCGCATGGACAAATGTATAAGCTCCGCGATTTTTTCAAGCATAATTATTCTCCTCGCATTTTTATTCAAGTAACAGTGTATCATAGCAAATCCGATTTTGCAAGCCCGGCAGAACCGTAACATCGGCAGGTAAAAAACGGCAAAACTTGAAAAAGATCCGTCCTTGTGTTATATTATAAAATAAGGTGATTGTGCGCGTTAAAAGCGCCGCCGAAAGGATGATTAAACAATGGACTTCAAATACAGGGTCTCCGTTATAGTTCCCGTGTTCAATGTTGAGGAATACCTTGAAAGGTGCCTTGATTCGCTGACAGCTCAGACCATTAAAAAGACCGAGCTTGAGGTGCTGCTGATTGACGACGGCTCCACGGATTCCAGCCCCGCTATCTGCGACGGATACGCCTCAAATTACGACTGGATAAAGGTCTTTCACATAGAGAACAACGGCGTCTCCAACGCCCGGAACAAAGGCATTGAGCAGGCGCAGGGCAAATACATCACCTATCTGGACTCAGACGACTACCTTTCGGAAAACGCCCTTAAAGACCTCTGCGATTTTTTCGATAAGCACTATGACGAAACAGACCTTGTCACCTACACCGAATATCAGGACAACGACGGCGAGACAAAGCCCCTGCACCACTTCCGTTACAGGTTCATAAACGAGACCGGCGTCTACGATCTGGAGGATCCGGAATATATGTACTTTGTTCAGACAAATATGAACATCGTTGTAAAAAATCTTGGCGCGGACAACGTAAAGTTTGACACCTCCATGACCTTCCACGAGGATCAGAAATATATCATCACCATTCTCAGGGAAAAACACCGCATCGGCTACTGCGACAGCGCGATCTATTATTACTACAAAAACATTGCCAGCGCCACCGGGCTTATGCGCGGACACCCGTATTATATCTACGACAAGACCATGGAGATGTGGGAGGCGTTCCTTGCCGGGGAACAGGTCCCAAAATTTATTCAGGCATATTTTTTCAACGACTTCCGCTGGAAGCTAAGAACAGACGCCCTTTGGCCCTATCAGTACAAGGGCGGGGATTTTGACCGGGAGTTCAACAGGATCGTAGCCCTGCTCAAAAAGGTGGACTATGACGTTATAGCCGACTATCCGCTGATGCCTTACGCACACAAGCTCTACGTTTTCGGCCTGATCTACGGCGGCCGCATGACGGTGGACGTGAGCGACGACGAGCATTACAGCGTCTGCCTTGACGGGGAAGCCATACACGATTTTATAGCCATTGAAGTCTACCTGACAAGATTTCACCTGTTCAAAAACGGCGAAGTATCCATGGTTGGCGCAATCAAATGCCTTGCGTTGAATTTCACCGACGATGTGGAAATGACCGTCACAAAGACAAAGGGCGGCGAGCACAGCACAGAGACCCTCAAGCTCAGAAATTCTTCCCTGAGCATCTTCCAGTCAAAGACAAAAACCAACAACTTCAAGAGCTTTATCTACAAATCAAAGGTTGAGCCCGGCACAAGGTTGGAGTTTGCGGTTAAGATAATGGGCAGGGAATACCCCATGTTTTTCTCCTACCCTGCCAGCAATCCCTTCTGCCGCAAGCTGAGGAGAAAAAATTATATCAGCGGAGATTTGAACATAAAGTGCAAAAAGAATATCATCACCTTTTCAAAGGCGAATTTCATCCACAGGCTGCGTGAATTTTTCAGGAGCCTTTTATACGGGCCGAAGATCGGCTTCCGCAATATGCTCACAAGGATCGGCGCGCCCTATTACAAGAAAAAACACCGCATCTGGATCTACTGCGACTCCTCAAAGACCGTAAAAGATAACGGCTACTATCAGTTTCTCCATGATTTCGGCAAATCAGACGGCATTGAACGGTATTACGTTTACAACGCCGAGGCCGACATCACCGGCTGGTTCACCGAAGAGCAGCAGAAAAACCTGCTCTGTTACGGCTCGGTCAGGCACCGCCTTCTGTGCCTTGCCGCCGAAAAAATGCTGACCTCATTCTATGGCCTGCGCGATATTTTAGCCTATCCCGGCGGAGCAATGCGGTATTTTTCCGACCTTACGGATTTTGACGTTATATATTTGCAGCACGGCGTGCTCCACGCCAACCTGCCCACCATGTATTCCCTTGACAGGATGATGCTGGACAAGGAGGTGGTCTCCACTGAATTCGAGGCAAAAAATCTTGTTGAAAATTACTGCTTTGACGACAGCTTCCTTATAAAGAGCGGTATGCCCCGTTACGATCATATCGACAGGACACGCACGCCCGAAAAGAAGATCCTCTTTGCTCCCAGCTGGAGAAAATTCCTTGTGCAGAGCGACGGCAAGGGCAGCTGGGCGCCCAAAGAGAAGGCCTTCCTCGCCTCGGAGTTTTACAGGAACACCCTTGCCTTCCTCACAGATGAGCGTTTGATAAAAGCTCTGCGGGATAACGGCTATGTGCTGGATTTCAAGCTCCATCCCAACTTCCGTATGTACGAGGAGTATTATGACCTTGACGGCGAGGTGGTGCGGCTGGCGGAACCCACGGTCGATGAGTTTTCATACAGCCTGTTTATAACGGATTTCTCCTCATTCTACTTTGACTTTGTTTTCCTCAAAAGGCCTATAATGTATTTTGTTCCCGATCTGGAGCTTTTTGAGGCCGGCTTCAACCATTACAGAGAGCTGGATCTCCCCTTTGAGGAGGGCTTCGGCGAGCTTTCCACCGACCCGGAAAAAGCTGTTAAGGACGTTATCGCCCTGATAGAAAAGGACTGCGCCCCCGATCAAAAATACATGGAGCGCATGGACGGAATGTTCTTTGATATTGACGAACACTGCGAGGCGCTTTACAACGCGCTGGCAGATTGATCGAAAAGGTGATTTATTATGAAAACAAAAAAATTTTTAAAAGCGTTTGCGGCTATCGTGCTTTGCCTGACCCTCGCCCTCCTGCCCCTTGTGACAGCCGGGGCGGCGAACGGCGACTACAAGCTGCCCTATGAGGATTTTTCAAAGGACTCGGCGATTTACAACGACAACGTAGCAAAGGCCGCCTCCCTGATACTCTACTACGGCATCTGCGGAGATTCGGTGATGCGCAACGCTCTGGCGAAAGTTTACGGCCTTGGCAGCATCGTTTCGGCTTTCCACACCGCCGCCACGGAGATCGACCACTTTATCAGCTCCAAAAAGATCGGCAGCGGCGGTAACGAATACTACCTTGTTTCCGTCTCCCTTGTCAATTCCGCCGGAGCTCAGTGGTACGACAACTTTGACCCCGGCACCGGGGACATCCACAGAGGTTTTGCGGCGGGCGCGGAATATTTTACCAAAATATTTGAGAAGTACCTTGCCGACTTTATCCCGGAGGGCAAACCCATAAAACTCCTGATAGCGGGTCACAGCCGCGGAGCCGCCATTGCCAACCTTTTCGCGAAGCAGATCATTGACAGCGGAAAATACACCGCCAAAGAAAACGTCTTCACCTATACCTTTGCCTCACCCAACAATTCAAAGGCGAAGGATCTTAAAAGCGAAAAATATCTCCGTATCTTCAACTTTGTGAACCCGGAGGATCTTGTGCCCCGCTGTATGCCAGAAGCATGGGGCTACGGCAGATACGGCACCGACATAACCCTCCCGGGCAAGACCAACGGCTCCGGCAAAATAGGGGGCAAATATTACGACTACGCCTACTACCGCGCCAAGATCGAGCCCAAATTCAAGCAGTATTCCGGCCAAACCTTTTACTCCGCGGACAACGGCGAGGAGTCTCTATATGAACTTTTCAAAACAATAACCGGCAGGATCAAGAGCGTGGAGGGTATTTATACCGTAAAAATGAACGCCGGCATAAGCTTTAAGACCATGTACGAGTTCTTTACCACCACCGTCTGCCCCATCATCAGCGAGCGTTTCAACGCCAAGGATAATGATAATTTCAAAAACGGCGTCATCAGCCTTATAACGACCTGGCTCATGCCCACCACCTGCCCCGTTTACAGGCAGTTTACAGACTACATGATGGAGGCCGAGGGCTTTGCCGCCGCAAGGGATCTCCTCAAGAACAAGGGCGCGGATATGGATAATATCACCCCGGACACCGCTCTGAGGCTCCTGCTCCCCGAAGACATCTACTCAAGGTTCGGCAGGCTGATACTCTCCGTTTCCGAGTTTAAGCTTAAGCAGCTGCTGGAAAAAGCAAAGACCGCCGGGCACGTTTTTAACTCCGCCCATAACATAAGCGCCTATATGGCTCTTGTGACCACAATGAGCGAAACGGAGCTGCTTGCCCCGAGAAGCTCAAACAGAACTGAGCTTGAAACGGACAGGGATATCGAGATCCGCCGCAAAGATACAGGCGCCCTTGTGGGCAGGACTATTCTGGGTACGGTGGATAAAGAGCTTATGAAGAACACCTCCGCCGTTGTTATCAGCGCAAAGGGAGGCAAGCTGACGGTGTGGCTGCCCAACGCCGAAAATTATGAGATAAACTATGTAACCCATCAGGCGGAGGAGCTTCGCGTAAGATACCGTTCAACAAAGCCCCTTAAAGCAGTAGGCGAAAACGCCGAATACAGCTCCGGGGACACAGGCATAGTCTGGGTGGACGCTCAGGGCAACGTCACCGGCGCCGGAACAGGTTCCGCGCTGGTAAGGACAGAGCTTTTATCCCCCGTCGGCACAACCTCCACGGTTTTCACCAAGGTGACGGTTTATTACGCCTGGTGGCAATATCTTGTAAAGTATCTTGCTTTAGGTTTTATCTGGTATTGACAGTTGACGGGACGCCGTTCAAGGCGCCCCGTCATTTTGTTCAGTATACAGGAAGATAGTTATTTTTACTGCCCCATCAATTTGTTGTAGGCTATGCGTATCTTATTGACAGCCTTGTCTATGGTGTAGTTGCCGGTGTCCGCCATAAGATCCTTTGAGCTGTCCAGGGCGTTTTTGGTTATGTGGACTATGGCCTTTGCCTCCCCCTCTGCGTCCTGCCTGACGGTGCCTGCCATTTTGCCTGCGGATATCAGCTCTCTGGCGGTACCCGTGGCGTCCGCGCCGAAAACGGGGATGGTTCTTGAACCTGTTTCGCCCTTGTTATAACCTGCCTCGTTAAGGGCCGCTATCGCGCCCTCCGCCATATCATCGTTGTTGCAGATAATAAGCTCCGGCATATTTTTCTTTTCCTCGCTGTTCGTTTTGAGGACGGCGGCAACGTGCTTCTTTCCAGCCTCGTAGGACCATTTCCCCTCCTCGTCCACAAGATATTTTTTATTGTTGTTTGGGTCGTAGAAATCAAGGGCGGTTTTGCCCGCGCTTGAAAGCACAGCGTCCGCGTCCTCAACGGCATATCTCGTCCTGTTGACCGCCTCCTGATTTTCCTCTTCGCCCTTGAGCATGACATAGGATATTTTGCCGTCCTTGTTCAGGTCGTAACTGTCATAATTTCCGATAAGATATTCGCCTATCATTTTGCCCTGAAGGTGTCCGGCGCTCTCGGTGTCGGTGCCCACAAAGGCGCATTTGTTGTAGCTGCTCACCACTTCGTCGGGCACTTCCCGGTTAAAGAATATCACCGGTATACCGGCGGATCTTGCCAGGTCAACGATCTCCTTTGCCGCCGCCTCCGAGTCGTTGGCCGCGAAGTCCACGACGATAGCCTTGGCGCCGTTCTCCACCGCCGTTTTGACCTGCCTTGTCCGGGTCTCCCTGTCCGAGTTGCAGTCGTAATTGTGGCAGTTTATACCTGCCGCCTTGAAATCTTTGTCCAGCTCGCTCCGCAGTGATGAAAGGTATTCGTCACTGTTTGTGTAATAGAAAACGTGTACGTCCTCCACTCCCGAGGTCACGCTGGTCCCCGTTACTTTTTTGTCTTTGTCGTCAGTAACTCTGCCGCAGGCGGCCAGCGTGGCTATGCTGCCCAGGATGAAAACCGCGGCTGTTATGACAGCTGTTAATTTTTTCATTGCTTTAAGCCCTTTCTTTCGTTTTTGTTAGTTTCACCGATTTATCCCCGTCTATTCACAAAAAAAAATAATTTTTGAAAATTCTTCCGATTTAGACGCAGTAAAGCCGCCGCTCTCCTTGCAGAAAGCGGCGGCTCAAGCTGTTTTAATACTAATCTCAGATAAAAAGGGCGAAAAAGATTTGAACGGAAAATTTTGCATAGCGAGGCAGAGGACGCCGCAAGGCTGGCGCCTTGCAAGGGCGACAACGACACTATGCGGAATTTAACGCCAAAGCTTATCATCAGGTTTATTTGAGATTAGTATAAGATCTTATTCCTGCTCAAAGGCATCCTTTCCAAGTCCGCAGGTGGGGCATACCCAATCCTCGGGGATATCCTCAAAAGCTGTGCCGGGGGCGATACCGTTGTCCGGGTCGCCAACGGCGGGATCATAGACATAACCGCAGGGGCATACGTACTTCATAATTCATATCTCCTTTTTTAGTATAATAATCACCGTCAGGTGGATTATTCGTTAATGGGCTCAAAATCAATGGGTCCGTGCTTGCAAAGGGGGCAAACGAAGTCCTCCGGGAGCTCGTCGCCCTCGTAAACATAACCGCAGATCTTGCACACAAAGCCCTTCTTGCCCTCGGTTTTGGGCTTGGGCTTTACGTTCTGCTGGTAGTAGGTGTAGGTCATGGTCTCCTTGTCGCTGATGACCCTCGCCTCGGTAATGGAACAGATAAACATACCGTGGCTGCCCAGGTCAACGTACTGCTCTACCTTGAGGGAAAACATGGCGTTGATGTAGTGGGGCAGGATAACAAGGCCGTTGTCGGAACGTGAAGGTTGGCTGCCCTCGAACTTGTCCGCCGTTCTGCCGCTCCTGAAGCCGAAGCTCTCGAACACGCTGAAGGGAGCCTCCACCGAAAGGCAGTTGACGTTCATTATGCCCGTCTGCTTGATGACGTGGTGGGAATAATTCGCTTTGTTGATGTTTACGGCGATACGGTTGGGGTTATCCGACACCTGGGTGACGGTGTTTACTATCAGGCCGTTATCCTTTTTGCCGTCATTTGAAGTAACCACATAAAGGCCGTAGCCTATGCGGAAAAGCGCTGTAAGGTCGTTTTTGTTTGCGCTCTTGGGATCACGCTCGATGTAGTCCCTGCAAAGCTCCTCCGCGAGAGCCTCGATCTGCTCCGAATTTTCCTGATCCATGGCGGACATGATTTTTACGGTATTCTCCGCCCAGGTGATATTCTTGCAGACGGAAAGCTTTTCCTTCATCACCTTTGCGGCAAGGGGCGCCCATGAGCCGTTCTCGATAAGGCCGATGGTGCGGTTGCGGAAATTGCGCTCCGTCAGGTGGTCTATGAATTCCCTCATGAAGGGGAAGATATCCGCGTTGTATGTGGTCGTGGCAAGAACTATTTTGCCGTAACGGAAAGCGTCCTCAACACATTCCGCCATATCGGCGCGGGCAAGGTCGTTCACAACTACCTTTGGGCAGCCTTTCTCCTTGAGCTTTTCCGCAAGGAGCTCCACCGCTTTTTTGGTGTTGCCGTAAACTGATGTGTAGCAGATCAGAACGCCCTCTGTCTCCACACCGTAAGACGACCATGTGTTGTAAAGGTCAAGATAATAGCCTAAGTTCTCCGTAAGGATGGGGCCGTGAAGGGGGCAGATCTTTTCGATATCCAGCTCCGCGGCCTTTTTGAGCAAATTCTGTACCTGAGCGCCGTATTTTCCCACGATGCCCACATAGTATCTCCTTGCCTCGCAGGCCCAGTCCTCCTCCACGTCCAGCGCGCCGAACTTGCCAAAGCCGTCCGCCGAGAAAAGAACCTGGTCCGCGGCG
>CAMOTT010000079.1 GCA_946626015.1 uncultured Clostridia bacterium
TATTGTTCGCATATGCGTCACCATCCTCCTGGCCGGAGTCCGCATCCGTAAGGTCATACTCGACGGCGTCATCTCCTTCGCCGACGGTGAACGTGCCGCTGCTTTCTGCCGGGACTGCCGCAGCCTCATCCGCAGGTTCCGCCATAGCCGAAAAAGCAAGGACAAAACAAAGAATGACGCTGATCAACGCCGCGACAAGAAGTCTTTTCCTGTTTGCTGACATAAATAAACCCTCCATTTTTTATTGCAAAAAAACCGTGACTGCAAAAAGCAATCACGGCAAACGGTCAAAGTATGTCATGATAGCTCTCCACAGTAAAGTGACAGTCATACGCATATTCTCCGCATGACCAGAGGGGCAGGAACGGTAATCCCCGGCCTCTTCGGCGACGGTCCCTTTCATCCCCGCCCGGTTACCGCCGACAGCATGGGACTAATTATGACAATCGCACCTCTATCCCGATTTTTATTACTAAAAAATGATAGCACATCAATATATAAATGTCAATCGGTAAATAAGGATTATTCTCGCATATGATCAGGCAAAAGCCGCCGACAACTTTCCCCTGACTTTAAAATAAGCGTAAGTAAAATTTTGTATATTTCTAAAAAACAATTAACCCGGCAAGCACTTAGTATATAATATATTGTAATGCTTTTTTGAAATAAATCCGTCAGGGGGTAAACAGTATGATAATTGACGCTCATGCTTATGTTTTTCCGCCTTCTTACAATATGAAATATCTCAGATCCGTTGAGAACTATTACAACCGCAAGGCGCTTTCCGCCGGCACGGTTGCGGACGCGCTTGTCCACGCAGACGATTCCGGCACGGACAAGCTGCTTATCAGCGGAGTCGCAGACAATACCAGATCCGCATTAAGCGCCAACCAGTTTGTTGAAGAGAGCGTCAAAGCAAACCCGGAACGCCTTATGGGTCTTGCCTGCATAAATCCCGATGTATACAACACCGAGGAGCTTATAAACGATGCCATCAGCCGCGGCTTTCGCGGAATAATGCTCCAGCCGGATTTTCAGGGTGTCAGGCTCAACTCCCCCAAGGCCATGACCCTGTTTGAATTGGCTTACGAGAAAATGCCGATATTTATCCACATCAACGGCAGTCAGGCGGACGAAACAGAACTCAACAGGCTGAAGCTTGCTCTCAGAACTTACAGGAATATGGACTGGATCATATCCTGCGACGGCAGCTTTGAATGGCTCCGCGCCATCGGCGAGGATCTTGCCCTTTTAGGCGCCAGGATAGTAACCTCCGGCATGGTATCCTCCTTAGGCGTTGATGAGACGAGAAGGATAATAGACCTTATGTCGGCGGACAACATTATTTACGGCTCCTGCTTCCCCATGAACGATATGAAGAATGAGCTTGAGCTTCTGAACTCTGTACCTATGACCGACGCCGAGCGCGAAAAAATATTCGGCGGAAATCTTATGGAGATATTCAAAAAATACAATTAAACTGCCAAAAATATTTTTGATAAAATTTTTAAGAAGCTGCGGCAAAATCGAAGTGTTGCCCAGCTCCTTATTTTATATTGTTTGTTTTAATTTATTGCGCCGGATCGGCCGGTTTTCTGTCGGCCTCCGCTCTTTTTTCTTTGAGCTGCCACTTGTTTTCATGCATAAACTTGTCCGCGCGGCGAACAACGTCACTTATCATAATCCGATACTCAGAGAAAAAAGGATTGTACCGTAACAATTCAAGATGTTTTTACAATTGGTTCTGTATTGACTAATCGGATGATTGGTGATACAATTTTATAAATTATTTTTTCAGAGGGACTTATGGCAGAATATATCATAAAAGAAACAAAAGATTTTTTTGCCCTTTCCACCCTTTTCAACAAAAACGGTATGGGTGTAAAGATCGAAGAGAGGATGCCGGACAGGATAATCAAAATGTGGCGCATGGATGACCCGGAAACAGGGGAGCTTATGGCAGCCTCCACGCTGGAAATACGGGACGGAGTCTACTCCCTTGGCGACATTGCCGTAAGAAGCGATCTGCACCGGAAGGGCTACGGCAAATTGATGCAGAACATGGTGTTTGAGGAGGCGCGGGCACGGGGGATATCCGAGCTTTGGGCCTGCGCAAAGGAGCCCGAATACTATATACGATGCGGCTGGGAGGCCATGGATTGGGAAACCTCGCCGCAGATAGCCGTTTATTGCGGTTCCTGCGCTAAGAGAGGTACGCTTTGCCACCCGAAAATAATGAAATATAAATTGTAATAATCAAAATCAAAAAGCTGTTGCGACTGACAAGGGTCAGATAAAGCAACAGCTCTTTTTCTTTATTTTATTTTTTCAGATGCAGCAGCGAATACAGCTCACAGTGTCCTATTGCTTTTGTGGGCATATCGTCGATAATGGTCAGGCAGTTCATAAACGTCTGTATCTGTTGGAGCATCAGAGCTTCGTCAAATTTCTCCATCTCGTTTGATTTGCTGACAACGCACAAGCTGTCCGGCGCGGTCACCAGCGCTATCTCGGGGATACGCACATTAAAAAGAGGCTGACCTTCGCCAAAGTGCAGAAAGTTGTGCCCCCGCAGAGTCAGAGTACGCACCTTTGTGCGCCCCTCCAGCGCGGAGAAATATATATCATCCATTATGCGGTTCCCGGTGTAGACCAGCTCCAGGGCGACATCCCCCGTGGGCTCATACTGCTTGCCGCGGGGCTGCCAATCAAGACAGCCCAGGTGCTCAATGGAAAGTCCGGCTACCGCCTTAAGATGCCCGCGTTTGCCGTTCCAGAGATCTTTATGGTCTGCCAGCCACCGGGATGTGGCCTGCACACCGCCGCCCTCAACATCCCGGAAATCCGGCAGCCGGAAGTGCCCGGCCACGAACAAAAAGATATGTTTGCGGTGCAGTGGCTTATCCTTCAAAGCCCTGATGAGCGCAAGCAGCGCAATGGGGCCGTTTTCTTCAATGCAGTTGGTTCCGTCGGTATGGGTGTTGACTATAACCGTCTCGCCTTTGTCCTCACCGCCAATCATGCAATAAAAGCTCTCCGCCTCGCAGTTGTTTTCCCATTCCGCCTCAAGGGTGAATGTGGCCTGCATATGTTTTTCCGCCGCCTCAATAACGGTCTGTCCTGTGGTCTCATTGACCCAGAGAGCGGGTATGCCCTGATAGTCCATGATAAACGGCAGATACTGACCCTCGGCCAGTTCATCCGGAAAGCCCTGCCAGATGCAGATAACGGCCTTGACACCGGCTTTTTTTGCCATGGCTAAAAACGGAAAATTTACAAACGACGTAGCAACCGGGCCGCTGTAATTTTCGGGCAGGTGCAGACCCTCCGGGAAGGATCTGCGCTCATCGAATGCGATCTTTGATGAAAGCACGTTCAAATTATTCACACGCACAACGGCTATATTGCCCCGGGCTCTTAAATACGCGATGCGCTGATTTTCCAGCAGCACCAGCTCACCTGAAACGCCGCCGGGCGGCGTTTCTCCGGAATACGGAAAAACAGACGAAACGGGCACTTCGATCCTGCGGTCCATATCGTGCAGCACAATAGAGGCCTGCTTTGCTTCCCAGCGGTTGAAGAAATACGGATCGGAATAGACCTTCAAGCCCATGCCGCGAAGCTGTCCGCGTATATATTCAACAAAATTTTTGTGCGCGGCAGAACCGGTCAGGCGCACACCGAAACGGTTCATGGTTTCCACTTCCTGCCTGAGCATATCGGCGGAAACGTAATCCTGCACATTGTATTTCATCAATGTACACTCCTTTTCTATGTCAGCTCAAGCAAACACCGACCTGCTTCCGCCGCGCACAGCCTGACGGTCTGTCCCGTCAAAACATACGCATCGGATCGATCGGCGTTTACTGAATATGATATTTATAACAGTTTTTTATCTTCCGTTAAGCTCGGAGTACTGCAATACGTTTCTGCAAAGGAACAGAGCCAGCACCGACACGGGTACGTTCATCAGCGCCAAAGCGCAAATAACGGTAATATTGCTGTTCACCACGGTCACCCCAAGGCTGACAAGCAGCACAGACAGAGCTATGCCGGGCACCGACATCACAACAAGGATAAGGAAATAGAACAGTACCACAAGCGCCTTGGTCTGGATGATACCCAGCACCCTTTCCGCCACCACGTTCCCCGTGGTAAAGAGGATACTGAAGGTGACCCGGGCGACAATGCAGATCAACATTTCAACGGGAGTCAGCCCCAGGATAAACTTGACCGGCACAAAGAGCAGCACAGCCTGAACGCACCAGCCGCCAAAGCCTTCGCGCAGGCATTGTATAAGCTTGCTCAACGGGGGCTCCGGAACCATGTATATGTAGGGCTTTGAAAGTTCCTTGTTAAACCTGCCCAAAGCGGAGGAGAACAGCTGCATATAAACAGAGAAAGCGAACACAGCCGTCACGCCCTGATTTTTCATAAACACGGAGAAAAGGATGGAAACTATCACAAAGATCAGTGTGGGCAGATCCAGGATAAGAACCTTTGACCTGCGGTTTTCTATCAGATGTTTGTAATAGAAAGCGCTGGCTCCCATGCCTTTTTTGAGACCAGTCTTACCCACTTTAACGTTGCGGGGCGCCGCCTCGGTGATGATGCCTTCCTTTTTGGCAGTGATCGCCGATTGGGAAAGCTCGGCGGTTTTGAGCACATCCTCGTAATAATCACGCTTTGAAAGTGAGATTATCAGGATGATTGCCGCAAGATAAACCACCGAAACCGCGGCTCCGAAAACGAGCTCTTTCGCGCTGCCGGAAATCACGCCGCCCACAGCCGCCGCCATCCAGCCGCTGACTGGGAACAATCTCATGGCAAAAGAATTTGCGGTTTTGACCGCAGCGGCAAGACGATCCTGCTGCATAAACACATTTACCAGCAAGAACACCGCGAAGCATAATACGATCGCATAGAAAACCGCCTTTGCTATCTGTCTGTGTTTTTCGTTGCCGCTGGTAAAGGAATAGATGGTCATTGCGGTTAGCTGCGCCAAAAAGATGGTCAGGGAATAGCCGACGAATACGGCCACCATTCCCCCTATGCCAACGCCGTAAATGTCATGCATCCAGGAATACTGGAACAGCAGAAAAACACCTATAAGCAGCGATGAGGTCATCTGTCTGAAAAGCCCGTAGAACAGCACCTTCTGCTGCCTGATGGGAGCCGGGAACATAAGGTTCACATCCTGCATACCGAAGAACGTGCCTCCATTGCCGAAGCCGTTCTGCGCAGTGGTGACAAAGATCACCGAGTAGAGTACAAGCGCTCCGGCGCTGAGCTCCGAAACATCCCTGAACGCTTTGCCCGGAGCGTCCGCAGCTCTGCCCCCGAATATGGTGATACCCAGCAAAAACAAGAAGATAAGGGCATAGATCAGCCTTGACGGGTGCTTGAACAGGGATTTGATCTCATTTTTTAACCTTGTTATCAAAAGGTAGGATAAAGCGCCTTTCATTCGGACCCCTGCCCTTCGGTTATTTTGAAGAACATTTCTTCCAGTGAGTCCCCTTCATCCTCCGGGTTATTCACCTTTGTGGCAGCAATCCTGCCGTTGACCATGATATGAGCCACGTCCCAGTAATCTTCAACGCTGTCTATCATATGCGTACTGATCAGCAGCGAAGCGCCCTCGTTTTTGAGCTCAATGAATACCTCCTTGAGCTCTTTGATGGCATGGGGATCAAGACCCACAAGGGGTTCGTCGAATATTATGATGCGGGGACGGTGCACAAGGGCGCAGCAGATGGAAAGCTTTTGCTGCATTCCTTTTGAAAGCTCCTTGCCCAGCTTATCCTTCTTGTCCCACAGTTCAAATCTTTTGAGCAGCTCCTCGCCGTAGCCGTCGTCCTCCATACGGTAGGCGCGGCGGATAAACTCCAGATGCTCCTCAACCGTAAGCAGATCATAAACAGCCGGCATCTCCGGGACATAACCCAAAAGGCGCTTTGCCTCAAGGGTCTTGTTGCCAAACCCGTCCACCATTATCTCCCCCTCAAAGCGAAGGAGACCGGCAATACTTTTTATTATAGTCGATTTGCCTGCGCCGTTGGGGCCAAGCAGAATGGCTATCTGCCCCTCGTTTACGGAGAAGCTGATATTGTCATTGGCAAGAAGCTTGCCGTACTTCTTGCTGACGTTGTTCACCGACAGCATAAATCATACCCCCGAGTAAGCGGAGAAGCCGCCGTCAACAGGGAGAATGACGCCTGTTACAAAGGCTGAATATTCCTCATCACAGAGGAAGTAGAGGGCGCCTGTAAGGTCGTCTGTGGTGCCGAAACGGCCAAGAGGCGTGTGGGTCAATATCTTATCTGAACGGGCTGTAAGAGTGCCGTCCGGGTTATAGAGCAGGTTCTTGTTCTGGATAGTTGAGAAGAAGCCGGGAGCAATGGCGTTGACGCGGATGCCCACATCGGCAAAGTGTACCGCCATCCACTGGGTAAAGTTGGAGATGCCTGCCTTGGCCGCGGAATACGCGGGAATACGGGTAAGGGGACGGTAGGCGTTCATTGAGGAAATATTGATGATGGATACGTTCTCGCGGCCCACCATATCAACGGCAAAGGCCTGGGTCGTGATAAGGGTGCCCAGGAAATTGAGGTTGAAAACGAACTGGATCCCGTCAGCGTCAAGATCAAAGAAGGTCTTTATGCCCTCCGCCTTCTCGGTGAGGTCGGACAGCTCGAAGGTATCCTTGCTTGTTGTGCCCTTGGGGTTGTTGCCGCCTGCGCCGTTAATGAGGATGTCGCAGACGCCCAGCTCGGAGTTCACCTTTTCACGGGCAGCGTCCATGCTGGCCTTGTCCAGCACGTTGCAGCCAACAGCGATAGCCGTGCCGCCCTCTGCCTTTATCTCGTCCACAACTGCCTGAGCGGCCTCCTGACGAAGGTCAAGAACAGCGACCTTGACGCCTGACCTTGCGAGATCCTTGGCAAATCCGCTGCAAAGCACTCCGCCGCCGCCTGTGATAACCGCAACTCTGCCCTCTAAATTCTTGTGCTTGATCATAATATTACTCCTAACTCATTATTGATTATTAAAGAATCGGCTGGATCAAAAGTGGCTCCGCACATCTGATACAGCCGAAATTATTATTATTTTGCGAAGCTGTTGTTCATATCTTCCGCAACGCTTTCGTTGACGTTTGTCTTGACCTTGGAGGTAGCGACCCTCTTCTGAAGCTCTTCATAGAAAAGATCATCGTCAAAGGGAAGCTCGATCTCCTTGTTCAGCCATGAGGAAAGGTGAGCCGCGTTGGAGATAGTCAGGCCGTTTATGCCCTCGCAGCCATCCGCGTACATGGGCTCGCCGCGAAGAATGTGAGCCGCAAATGAGTTGATGATACCCACGTGCTGATCTCCGCTGCCGCCGGGAAGCTCGATCTCAATATGCTCGCAATCGGGCTTGGTAAAGCCTGAGGTTGCGGTCTTGATATGCTCCGAGATGGAGCAGGCAAGCTTGTCAAAAGTCAGCTTGCCGTCGCAGTAAACGAGCTTGCCTTTGTCAAGGGTGATTTCAAATCTGTTGGTGCCGGGAGCGTCGCCGGTGGAAGTGATGAACACACCCGTCGCGCCGTTGGGATACTCGGCGTAAATCGTAACGTCATCCTCGACCTCTATGTCGTGCCACTTGCCCATATGGCAGGTAGCTCTGATCTTGGAGGGCATACCGCAGATCCACTGCCACAAGTCAAGGTTGTGGGGGCACTGGTTGAGCAGCACTCCGCCGCCTTCTCCCGCCCATGTGGCGCGCCATCCGCCTGAATTGTAATAATACTGGGTGCGGTACCAGTCGGTGATGATCCAGTTCACGCGCCTGATCTCGCCGTACTCGCCGCTCTGAACCATCTCGCGCATCTTTTGATAGGCGGGGTTGGTGCGCTGATTGAACATCATTGTGAACACCTTGTCGCTCTTAGCGGCGACGGCGTTCATCTCCTTGACCTGCTTGGTATAAACACCTGCGGGTTTTTCGGATATAACATTAAGCTCCTTGCCAAGCGCCTCTATAACAAGGGGCGGATGGAAGTAGTGGGGGGTGGCGATAATAACGCTGTTGCAAAGTCCGCTGTCAAACAGCTCCGTAGCCGTGTTGAAAACCGCAACGCCGGGGAGATCCTTCTGAGCGGCTTCAAGGCGGTCGGGTTTGATATCCGCAACCGCAGTCACCACAACTTCCTTAAAGCAGCCCTTGCGGAAATTGTTCATATGGCCGGAACCCATATTACCGTAACCGACTATGCCGAGCTTGATCGGCGTGACTTGATCCAGAACCTCTTTTATGGCGTCGCAGGCAGCCTTGAAGCTCTCGGCGGAGCTTGCATACTGGAACGCTTTGCTGTCAGCCAACCTGTTGATGGTGCCGTTACTGGCCTCAAGGGACTCAAGACCGTCGAACACCCTGAGGTGAGGTTCAAGAGTAAGGAAATAGGGGCACTGATGCTGCGCCGCAAGCTTAAGGAGCTCCACAAAATTCGCGTCGCCCTTGCCGGCAGGGGTGATCTGCTTGTCCTCCTTGCGGGCGTCCTTGACGTGGAAGTATGTAATACGGTCCTCAAGCATACGGTAAGCCGGGAGGACATCCACGCCGCACTCGATAAAGTTTGCCGGGTCAAAGATGCAGCCTATGTCGTCGCCGATGGCGTCAAGTATCTCTATGCAGCGCTCCGGAACGTCGCCGTAAATGTGCTTCTCGTTCTCGTGGCAGCAGGTAACGCCCTGAGCCTTGGCATACCTTGCCATCTCACCCACGCGGCGGATGACCTCGTCCTTATACTCGTTGAAGTCCTCGCCGTTTCTGAAATAGAAGCTGAATATGCGGATGTAGGAGGCCTCCAATATCTTAGCGACATCAACCGTGTTTTTGAACGC
>CAMOTT010000080.1 GCA_946626015.1 uncultured Clostridia bacterium
GTCACGCTGTCCGGTATGGTCACGCTTGTCAAGCCTGTGCAGTTGTAGAAGGCACTCTGGCCGATGCGTGTCACGCTGTTGCCGATGGTCACGCTTGTAAGTCCTTCGCAACTGTAGAAGGCATCATCCGCAATGCAGAGCGTACTTTCTTTGATAGTATATGCGCCGGAAAGTGAATACTTGGCTTCAATTAAATATTTACCGATGTATAACACACCATCCGTCCAATTATACGCGTTGTTGTAATAAGCTGTACCGAAGAATGCACCATTGCCGATGCGTGTCACGCTGTCCGGTATGGTCACGCTTGTCAAGCCTGTGCAGTTGTAGAAGGCACTCTGGCCGATGCGTGTCACGTTGTTGCCGATGGTCACGCTTGTCAAGCGTGTGCAGTTGTAGAAGGACCAACCGCCGATGCTTGTCACGCTGTTGCCGATGGTCAGTGTTTTAATATATGAGCGATAAAGATACCAAGGGGCAGAAGATGAAGATGAATAATTATTCATCTCCCCTGTACCGCTTATAACAAGCTCGCCGGTGTCTGTGTCCAGCGACCATGTCAAATTTTCGCCGCAGGTGCCGAAATAGTTTTTCGCCGCCGCGGTTACGCTCAGCCAGTCACCAAGCCCCGCAAGCCCCGCCGCGGGCGCCGCCCCGCCAATCATAACCACAGCCAGCAGGATTGCAAGTGTTCGTTTTAAAGTTTTTCTCATCTTCATACCCTCTACAAGTTTATTTGCTTTAAGAATAACTTCTTATGGGAAATTATAGCAAATAATATAATATGCTGTCAATACCTCTTACTTCTTCACTCTTACTTTTTACTTCAAACCACGGGCGGTCATGCCCGCCCCTGCAAGTGTGCAAATATATCGCCCTCTCAGTCTCGCTATGCTCGACAGCTCTCCCATAGGAAGAGCCAAGTTTCGGATAAAGTTAATATATTTTCTTGCCTCGCCCTTTGGGTGCGGCGTCAGCCGTGACGGAGAGGGCAAAAACTCAGGGCATGACCACCCGAAAAACACCCCCAATGGTAAGGCAGGATTTCTGCCAAATCGACCGGCTCACAAAACAAAAAGCGCGGCACAAAGCCGCGCAATAAAGCACATATATTTAATCCGAAAGATATTCTTTCAACTCGTCACAGCCCTGGCCTGTATAGGCGCTGGTGACGAATACCTTTTCCACTCCGGCAAGCTCCAACAGCTCTAACGCCTGGGAGATCTGCTCCTCCGTGGCTAAATCAGCCTTTGAGACTATCCCGATAACCGGTATGGAGAAAAGCGTAGCATGCTGAGGTGAAAACCTGAAACGTTCATCCGTGGCGTCCTGCACAAAGGCGATCACATCCGCCTCAACGGCGGTGACCACGATGGCTTTATAAAAGTTCCTGTTTTCAAGATATTCGCCCGGGGTGTCAATGGTGTTATCAATGACCTCGATGGCCTGGGTTTTTTTGTAACCTATATCGTAACCGTTGAGCCGCTGGCAAAGCGTGGTTTTGCCGCAGGTGGACGAACCGATAAGCATAAATTTTTTCATGATCTGGTTATCTCCGTAGCGGTGAATTTAAGAATATTGTGAAGCACGGACAAAACGTCCTTTAACGCCGCCTCAACGCTGGCAACGTCGCCGCAAATAACGAGAGAACCGCTGAACCTGTCCACAAAAACGATATCAACATCCGCCGCCTTTGTGGCTGCGTCCGCGCCGATTATTGCGGCCTCGCTGGGGGTAATGGTCAATATACCCAAAGCGCCCCTGCGGTTGCCCACAACGCCGAGTTTTTTGTAAAGATCTTCATTTGGGTTAGCGATAAGATGCGCCATGGTCACCTGTTTGCCCGGCACAAATTCCTGTATTATGCGTTGTTTTTCTTTTGACGCTTCATCAAACATCTTAAATCCATCTCCAAAACATCAAAGTGTTATACAAGGAGCAAAATTATTGAATGCTCTCAAAGATCTCCGGCCTGGGGTTGGCTATAACCACGCTGGAAACCACCATGCCCTTGCTGTTTTCGGTGTTTATGCCGCAGCGGACAGACTCCGCCACAGCGGCCACCTCGCCGGTGAGCACCACAAAGGACTTGCCGCCTATGCCGGTACCAAGCCGGACGTCGATAAGGTCAACGTCCGCCGCCTTGACAGCTGCATCAGCCGCGTAAACGGAAGCAGTAACGCTGTAAAACTCCATTACGCCGATGGCGCCGGTCTCAACCGGGCTTGCCACAGCATTGATGGCCTTTATGACCTGGGGATGCACCCTGGGGATCACACACTTATCCACAACGTGGGACTCGCCTATCTTCTCACCGGCCTCCAGTGAGGATTTGACGGCAGCCACCTCGCCTGTAAAGAGTATGTAATATTTGCCCGGGCAGCCGGCCTTTGCAAAAATAAGCTCGGTATCAGCCGCCTTCAATATGGCATCGGCAGCCTCAACGCCCTTGGCTATACTGTTAAGCTCTAAAAATCCAATTGTTTCAAGCATAATCACATTCACGGCTCAGCGTCACCGAAAACGGCTGCTGAAGCCTCACCTTTCTGAAAAAATGTGCTGTAATGGTAATACTCAGCTCTCAATGGTTATCTTGTCGCCCACAGAGGTGACCCTGCCCGCGATGGAAGCGTGGTAATTTGTGCCAAGCTTGCCCTCGGGACAGGCGGCGATGAGCTGACCCGGTTCGACTTTATCTCCCACCTTGACCGTGGGCTCCGCAGGCACGCCTATATGCTGCCTTAACGGGATGGAAACCTTATTGGGCGTATACTCTTTAAAGCTGTTGATCTCTATATGATAATATTTACCCACACCTGCGCGTGACGCTACCTTGAAGGTGGGCAATTTCCTGTATTCTCTGTTTAAATTGGGGGTGTACTCCCCTTCGCCCTTCTGAGGACGGATGCCCTGCTTTGCGTACTCCTGCTTTATCAAAACATTGATACGCCTGGGCTGGAGCTGCATGGGGCAAGCATAAAGCTCGCAGGCGCCGCACTCGCAGCAATACTGGGCGTTGCGGATAATAGGATCGTCCAGCATCTCCGCTATGGGCGTGCCGCCGGCCACTTTCCGCATGATCTTGTTTGGCTCAAGAGGATGACCCAGCATATGACGGGGGCACAGATCCGTACAAAATCTGCACTGGATGCAGGCGGATTTTGCCCTGTTGAGCATATGCTCAACGGCTGTTGAGTTCTTGACATTCTGAACACAATCCGGAGGCAAGATCAAAAAGCCGGACGTGGTCTTTGTAACAACGGAATCAAGAGCCTGTTCCTTTGTAAGAGGCTTGCCCATCATGGGACCGCCGGACACCACAAAATAATCCGACAGCTTGGCGCCGCCTGCCAGCTCAAGACACTCGGCGAAGGACGTACCTATTGGCACACAGATCACTGTGGGGTTATTCACCTCGCCGGTAACAGTGAGGTACTTTTTGATGAACGGCCTGTCATTCATGGCATTGTAGATGCAGTAAACCGTTGCAAGGTTGGAAACAACACAGCCCACATCAAGAGGGATGCCTGCAGGAGGCACGACACGGCCCGTGACCTCGCAAACAATGACCTGCTCATCCCCTGCGGGGTAAAAGCTTTCCATTTTGTGAAGCTTTACCGATGAACCTCGGCTTGCGATTGCCTTCTCAAGCGACGCGATCTCCTGATGATAACCGGCCTTGAGGGCGATGGTGCAGTCCGAAGCAGAAAGCTGCTTTTGAACAGCCTCCGCCGCCTCGATTATTTTGTCGGCTTCGGTTTTCATCAGATATCTGTCCGTGCGGAGCAGCGGCTCGCACTCTGCGGCATTGATGATGAAATGCTCCACCTTGGCGTTCAGTTTTACATGGATGGGAAAACCCGCGCCGCCGCAGCCAACAATGCCCGCGTTAAAAATTTTATCTATCAAATTCAATCAAATCACCCCTTATGCTTTTACAGCCTTTTTGGGTACGGTAGCTTTTGCCTTTTCTCTGTCGACCTCAAGGACATCAATAATGCCCACTATGGCCGCGTCAACAGCAAGCTCGTCTTTCCCTAAAGCGCGCCGAGCGGTACTTCCGCTGACGACCAAAACACGCTCGCCGACGCCGGCGCCGACCACGTCAGCCGCAACAAAGGTATCTCCGTTTTTCTGGTTGGTCTCCACCTCTTTGACGACCATAAGCTTAAGGCCGGAAAGAGTCTCCTCTTTTTTTGTTGCCCAGACATGACCTATAACCTGACAAATAATCACAACGCCACCTCCTTAATCTACAAATTCAACCTTTTTTTCCGAGTGGTTAAATATATCCTTTGCGGACGGGGTAATAACTGTGCCTCTACGCAGGACTATTACATCTCCGTTCTTTTTGATAAGCTGCTTTGCGAGAGCCTCGGTGATGACTTTATCCACCGAATTGTCGGCTATCGCGCTCTTATTGAGATTTTTGCCGTATTTTTGTTCCCTTATCAGCTCCACGCCAAAGCTCTGGAGCTTGCATACATAGCCCTCGAACATCTGATAAAAAGTCCTTTGGGCAGTAGCGGAATACTTACGGTGAGCGAGAGCGGATTCCATCAGGCAAACACGCTTGCCGCTGAGCAAGGCCTTGATAACGGCGCACTGGGCAGGCTTTGTATCCCTCCCCGCGGCGATATCCGCAAGCTCGGCGTTTGAAAGCGCGGTAATGTATACGCATTCATAGGCGTCGATGTTGCCGTCTTTGGCATAATCTTCGATGCCTGCAAAGCGATAGGTATCCAGCGCAAACAGAGGCAGGTTTTCTTTGCCGCCAATGACCAGCGCAAGGGGCTTTGAAATATCACTGTCCGCCCCTCCGGATGGAGAGTTATTCAGATTCATCGCCTTGATGACCTCTTGGGTTATCAACTCAACTAATTTCTCGTAATCCAATACTCAAACCCACTCTCGTTATAAAATAACCGTTCCTTTAGTATCTTTGCCCAACTGGCAGGCGTTTGCCTCGTCAAAATCAATGTGCATTGCAAGGCTGAATTTTGGGCTGACGCGGATAACAACGTCCTCAAAACGCACAGGACGCTGACTGTTCACCCTGACCTTGACGTGAGCCCCGTCCGAAACACCGAAACGATCGGCATCTTCGGGAGTCATATGAATGTGGTTTTGGGCGATAATAACACTCTGCCTGGCGTCAAGGAAGCCCTTGTCGCCTATTATCAGCACCGAACCGGCGCCCTCAAGGTTGCCGGAAAGGTTCACCGGGGCGTTGATGCCCAGCTGCCTGCAATCCGTTGCGGAAAGCTCCACCTGAACAGCCTTTCTCTCCGGGCCGAGAACAGCCACGTTGACTATCTCCCCCTTCGGCGTGACCAGCTTGACCCTCTGCTCGCTCAAAAACTCGCCGGGCTGGGAAAGATCGCGCTTCTTGGTGAGGCGCATACCTTTGCCGAAGAGAGTCTCCACCGCTTCCACAGTCAAATGCACATGACGAGCCGAAGCCTCGATCAGCACATCCCCTCCTGAGGACGCAACCTGATTAAGCCCTGACTTTGCAATGACCTGTCGGACTATCTGACTGATTTCATATTCATTCATTTTAATCGCAGTGCGGTACAGATTTTCAACTTACAAAAACATACCGCTGCCTTCCGTAATTATTGAAAAAACTGAAAAAACGCAAAACTTAACCGTGCAGTTTGCCCGAAAGCACACGGCAGTAAACAATGTACACGCAGCTGCTCAGCCGGTTAAGAGCCTCGATTATATCAAGCCTCTCTTTACCGGGATCCCCGGAGAAAGCCTGCGCCGCTGCCAGTTCGGTCTCACGAACCAAAGTCCGCAGGGCGTTGAGCGCAACGCATAGCTTACCCATGGTATAGCTCGGCACATAATGGCCGATGCCGAACTCCTCGTGCACATGATGGGAAACGTAACGCAGCCTGCCACTGTCCATGCCAAGGAGCTTGAACTCGCCAAGCGGTTTTTCGTTGACCTCGGCGGATAATATGCCGCGGACAAAACCGTAAATCTCCTCAAGATCACTTACCACATCGCTGCGGCCCATTTCCTCAGCGACTATCTGCGTTTCCATTATTTTCGCCTCCAGGCTGTCAAGCTTGCCCCTGAAGACGATCCGGGGATGAGTTTTGCTCACCAGCAGATTACCGCGTATATGGGTCATATTCTCAGGCTTGTAGGAATAGCCCCTGCCTGTTTCATAATCCACATATTTGTTTTCTCCGCCGGGCTTTATCTCTGTCTGAGGCATGGGTTTATAGGAGGATCCATCCTCCTGTTTCTCACCCACTACCAGCTTTATTCCCCGCTCTTTAAGGTATTCCTTTGCCCCGGGCATAACAAATGTATCCCCGCTGACGCGGTACTCCTCTGTGCCGAGAGGTAAACATTTGGCCCTGAGTTCATATTCGGAAAGAATTTCCATCAGTTTCCTCCCGTTTTAGTAAGTATTGAACCGTTTAATTATTTACGGTCGCAGTTGTCAAGCGTGGGAAGAATGTACTCGACTTCATTATGGGGACGGGGAATTACGTGGACGGAGATGAGCTCGCCAACGCGTGAAGCAGCTGCCGCGCCTGCGTCTGTTGCCGCCTTGACAGCGCCGACATCGCCGCGAACCATAACGGTTACAAGACCGCCGCCAACATGAACCTTACCGATAAGGTTGACGTTTGCAGCCTTGACCATAGCATCGGCCGCCTCAATGGAACCTACCAAACCTTTTGTCTCTACCATACCAAGTGCTAATAATGTTGTTGCCATTTTATTTTCCTCCTAAGAAAATTATTTTTTTTAATTTATTATTGTTCAGCCGACAAACGGCGAATAACCATTTTTGTGATCTCTTCTACCTGATCCTTTGAAATACCGCCTGAGAAGGACGAATTGTCGCCACAGTTAGTGCAGCTCTGCGAGGGAGCCGGTTTAGGTACAGGCGGGTTGTAAATGGGGATATAATTATTGGACGTCTGAGAAGAACGTGTCCCGCATGAAGACGGAGCCGGGTTTGTTCCCCTGAGCTCGGAAAGCTCTTTTACGCCGTAAGCTACACGCCTGATGTTTATCAAGTTCAAGGGACCCACGTTGTCCGACGTTGCGCTTCCGCCAACCGCGCCGCAGCCCAAAGTCAAAGCCGGAGCAAGGTTTGTTGTGGCGCCCACGCCGCCGAGAGCCGCGGGAGTGTTGACCAAAAGTCTGGAAACCGGCTTTTTGAGAGCAAACTCCTTGATAACCTCTTTGTTCTGGGAATGGATGGTCATCGTATGACCCACTCCCTCGTTGAAGAGGATCTCCATTGAACGCTCACAGGCAGCCTCCCAGCTGTTTTCGGTGTAGAACGCAAGAATGGGGCACAACTTTTCACGGGAGAAGGGATTGGTTTTGCCCACATCCGTCTGCTCGGAGACAAGAACCTTTGTACCCTCCGGGATTGAAACACCGGCCATATCCGCGATGACCTTGGCGCTCTTGCCCACGATCTTTGGGTTCATCGTACCGTTTGCGCGGAGAATGAACTTTGAAACCTTGGCGCTCTCCTCGGGATCAAGGAAATAACCGCCCTGCTTTTTGAGCTCCGCAACTACCTTATCCTTGATGCAGGTCTCGGTAATGATACTCTGCTCGGAAGCGCAGATGGTACCGTTATCGAAGGTCTTGCTGTCAATGATGTGACGAATGGCTGTGGGGATATCCGCTGACTTTTCTATGTAAGCCGGGCCGTTGCCTGGGCCCACACCGATGGCCGGATTACCCGAACTGTAGGCTGCCCTGACCATTGCTTCTCCGCCGGTGGCAAGGATTATGCCGATGTCGCGGTGCTTAAGCAAGGTGCTGGTGGCCTCCATTGTAGTAAGGCTGATGCACTGGACTATGCCGTCGGGAGCTCCTGCTCTGCGAGCCGCTTCCTTGATTATCTTAACTGTCTCAAGGATGCAGTTTTTCGCGTTGGGATGGGGACTCAAAACGATGGCGTTGCCCGCTTTGATCGAGATGATGGACTTGTACATTGTGGTTGAAGTAGGATTGGTTGAGGGTATGAGAGCAGCCACAACGCCCATAGGAACACCGATCTCCATGATACCCTTCTGCTTATCCTCCTTGATAATGCCGACGGTTTTCATGTCCTTGCAGTTGTCGTATGTGATCGTACTGCCCAGCAAATTCTTCAGCACCTTATCCTGCCAAACGCCGAAGCCTGTCTCTTCAACTGCCATTTTTGCAAGCCTTTCGGCGTTTGCCGCGCAGTCCTTTGCTATCTCGAAGATGATCTTGTTTATCTGCTCCTGAGAATATTCCGCAAGCTTTTTCTGCGCTGCCTTAGCTTCAGCCACAAGATTACGCACTTCTTGAATTGATTGTAAATCTTTGTCTATATTCAAGTCGCAACCTCCTTTCATAAGACTGATAAAATATATTGATCAACCCCCCAAGGGGATCAATAATCCAACGGAGCTTCCGCGATGCCGCGAACCGTTTCCGCAAACGCTTCGCAAGCCGCCTTGCACGCAGCCTGATCGCCTGTAAGCAGACCGCCTGCAAAGTTTGTTTCGCTGGGAGGGCCGTAGAAGACCTTCATCTCCACATCCGCCGCTTTAAGCGCCGCGTCAAGCCCCACAGTAGCCTCCATGGGAGCGGAGATAAGGTAAGCCATTGCCGTACCCTCCGGCACGCCGGCCGCCTCGGAAAGATATGAGCCGGTGCGTGAGATACAATGAGCAAAATAAACTATGGAGTTATCGTCATTGGCGCTGTAAAACGCCGCGTCGTTTTCGATATAGCTGATACAGGCCTCCAGACCGCTGCGCACCTGAGCAGGCTCCGTTGCGGCAAGGATACCTATGAACTCGCCGGCCAGCTTTGTGGAAGCGTTGCTTGAACCGG
>CAMOTT010000081.1 GCA_946626015.1 uncultured Clostridia bacterium
AGGCTCTGCGTTATTGTCTGAGATGTCAGAGAAAAAGGGTACAGAAGGTGAGAATAAACGGCAAAAGGATACCATGGGGCATTTCGGAAAGCGGCTTTTACTCCTTTGACCGACAGTTAAATTATCAATATAAAGCTCACGGGGTTCAGAAACTGGGGTTAAAACAGGGGCTTAACAGCGAACTGGTAATTTCGCCGTATTCGGTTTTCCTTGGTATGATGCTGCTGCCCGGGGAGGCCATGAAAAATCTTGAACAGCTGGAAAATCTGGGCATGAGCGGCAGGTGCGGCTTTTATGAGGCTGTGGATTTTACCCGGGAAAGGACAGGGGGGCAGGATTTTGCCGTTGTCCGCAGCTATATGGTGCACCATGTGGCAATGAGTTTACTCAGCGTGCTGAATGTTCTGAAAGACAACATTCTGCAAAAACGCTTTATGTCCGAGGATAAAATGCTGGGCGCAAGGTGTCTTTTGCAGGAAAAGATACAGTTCGGTATGCCTGTATTCAAGAATATCCGCAAAAAAGATATACCACAGCCAAGGGAACGGATCGAAAATCAGGTTAAGGTGTTTGATCAGATCACACCTGCGTCACCCCATGTTAAGCTGTTCACAAACGGGGAGTGGAGCCTTGCAATATCCGACACAGGAACAAGTATGTCTGTTTACGGCGGCGTCAGCATATTGCGGCACAGCGGGGACATCCTGCGCGCACCACAGGGAATAATGGCCTTTATCGAAACAAAGGACGGCGAGCGTATCCCCATAACCAACTCAACCGATTATCAGAAAAAGGCGCGGCAAAGGGCTGTGTTCTACAACAACAGGACTGTCCATTCGGTAAAATCCGAAAAGCTATTTGCCTCTATGATAAGCTCCGTCCATCCAAAACTGCCCTGCGAACAAAGAAAATTCAAAATCAAAAATCTCAGCCCGGAGGAAACTGAGCTGAAATTAGTCATATATTTTGAACCTGTCCTTACAAATCACAGGGATTTTTCAGGCCATCCGGCGTTTCACAAGCTGTTTGTACTGGACTCCTTTGACACAGATAACCGTATCGTAATTTTTGAAAAATCGGACAGGCGAAAAGAAAAACGGCTTGCACTGGCGGTAGGATTTGACAAAAATGTGAATTTTTTACACACACGTTCAAGGGAGGAATCTCTGGCTTTTTGCAATGAAAATGGAGGGGTAAAGATCAACTCCGCTTTCAAGCCCGCAAGGGGTAATCCCGATGCCTGCTGTGCCCTTGTTTTACCCATTAAGCTCAATGCCAGATCCGGGTTTGAAGCCAACCTGTATCTCTGCGCCGCGGCAACTGTTGAGGAGGCAAAAAACAATCTTATAGGCCTGCGAAGAACGGAAGGAATATCCGAAAAACACGGCGGTCTTGAGGTATTCAGAACAGGCGGAATGGAGGGGGCTGTGGCCGATTTGGTTCTGCCGAGGATCATCTATGACCTAAGCCGTACACCTGTGCAAATTGCGTCATCAGCAAAAAACGAGCTGAGTATAGATGCCCTGTGGAGCATAAAAATCTCGGGAGATAACCCAATTATCCTTGTAAAGATTAACGGCGAAAACGACGTTTCCAGGTGTATTCCCTATGCAAGAACAGTGGGGGATTTAAACAGAATCGGGTTGCCAACAGACCTGATTTTTATGTTTGAAGAGGGGGGAGATTACAATTCGCCCATACTTTCCGGCCTGAGATCAGCCATTAAAAAACAGGGATATGAGCACCTTATCGGCAGAAATGGAGGCATCCATATCATAAATTCCTACAATATGGATAAGGCCTATGAAATTTCTCTGATCGCATTTTCAGACTATTATGACGACGGTTCAGATTACAGTGCAATGGAAACAAATCAGTTTTCCTATAATCCAAAAATAATATATAAAGCAAAAAGTAATGTAAAGTCAAAAATCTTTACAAACGAAAATATAATTATTGACCATAACTGTATAAGTCCTTTAAAACCTTGGTGCATAGTGCTGTCAAATGAGCATTTTGGAACCCTGATAAGCGACAAGTCATTAGGCTTTACTTGGGCTATGAACTCGCAGCAGAACAAGCTTACACCCTTATCAAACGATCCTGTTTACGATAACACCGGCGAGCAACTGTTCCTTGACGTGAACGGCAGACGATATAATATGATCTCAGGCTCCGCCGCCATATTTTCCAAAGACAGCGTTTGTTGGAAAGGCTCTGCGGAGGATATTGATTTTGAGGTGGAGCTGAAAGTTCCGGAGGATGGATGGAAGAAGGCGGTATATATAAAAATGTATAACAGGTCTGTCCGGGAAATAAATGCGGCTGCGATTTATTATACAGAGCCGTTGCTGGGTCCGGACGGGAAAAATTCAAGCCTGCAAAAGTACAGCATCCTGCCTGACGGTATAGCCGTCACCTCTCCCCTGAGCAGATACTCCGGAACTTTTAAATTGACCTCGTATAAGGGCGCTGATTATTTGTGTAAATCGAAATTTGCTTTTTGGGGCGGAGAGGATAAAAACGAAGCTTTTGACAACACCTGCGCAGCGGTGGGCAAGAGCTTTACTATAGCTCCCGGCTCGACATTTGAGCATCTTTTCACTCTTTGCTGGGAGCCATCAGGGACAGCAAAGAAAAACCTGATGCCTTCTTTTTTGAAGAACGAAAAAAGTACAAATTCAATCAGAATAAAAACTCAACACAAGTATCTTGACGCAATGATAAATGAATGGTTAAATGTGCAAATTATGAACGCAAGATTTTACGGCAGGACGGGGTTTTATCAGTGCGGAGGAGCTTGGGGCTTTCGTGATCAGCTTCAGGATATTGCGTCAATGATCCTGCTACGTCCGCAGCTTGTCCGCGAGCATATTCTCCGCTGCGCCTCAGTGCAGTTTGAGCAGGGCGACGTGCTCCACTGGTGGCACGATTTTACCACGGAAAACAGGGGCGTTAGCGGAGTCCGCACAAGGTGCAGCGACGATCTGCTTTGGCTGCCGTACGTGGTTGCCGAATATGTTTCCGCGACGGAGGATTTGGAGCTGTTAAAAGAAGAAATCCCGTATATAACAGGGGATGAACTTGCTGAAAATGAGACAGAACGCTACTTTTCGCCACAAAAATCAGACGTGACCGGCACTGTGTACGAACATTGCATGAAAGCTATAAGTCGTTCATACCGGCTTGGGGAGCACGGTTTGCCCCTGATAATGGGCGGCGATTGGAATGACGGATTTAATGAAGTTGGCATAAAGGGCAGGGGTGAGAGCGTCTGGCTGGCACAGTTTATGAGCCTTGTATGCCGCAATTTCGCGGAAATTTGCGATAAACTCGGGAACGATGAGGAGTCCAAAAAATTGAGGGAGCGAAGCAGGGCTTTACTGAATGCCGTTGACGAAAACGCCTGGGATACCGACCGCTATTTAAGGGCTTTTTACGATGACGGAGAACCTATGGGCTGCCCGGGAGCCCCGGAATGCGCCATAGACAGCCTCAGCCAGTCCTTTGCAGTGCTGGCGGATATGCCGGATCATGGCCGCAGGAGCCTTGCGCTGAAAACCGCGGTTGAAAATCTGGTGGATGAGGAAAACCGTCTTATAAAACTCTTTGATCCGCCCTTTGAGAGGGTCAAAAAGGCGGGATATATAGCCTCGTATCCTCCGGGGATAAGGGAAAACGGAGGCCAGTACACCCACGGCGCGGTGTGGCTCTGCATCGCCCTTCTGGAGAACGAAATGAGGGGGGAGGGATGGCGTTTACTTGACATGCTCAACCCCATGAACCGTCTTGACAATGAGGGTGAAATTGTGCGCTATGGCTGTGAAGCGTTTGCCTTTACAGGTGACGTTTATTCGGCTCCTGGAATTGCCGGAAAAGGGGGCTGGAGTCTTTATACAGGCTCTGCAGCGTGGTATTACAGAGCTGTTATCGAACACCTTTTCGGGCTGAAAAGGCGGGGAAACAAGCTGTTTTTGACCCCAAAACTGCTTGAAAGTTTCGGAAAAGCGGAGGTTGATGTGAATTTGGAAAAAACGGAGATAAAAATACTTTTCATCAACGGCGGTTCAGCCGGAAAAATGCTGGTTGACGGGACAAAATCGGCTCATATTCCTCTTGATGGAGGGAGCCACAGTGTGGTTTTTGAATAGTTTTTTAAAAAAATTATAATTTATACAAGTTCAGAATGAAAGACAATTTGAGTATAATCTAAAAGTCAATATGAATATTGTCCGAAATTTATGAAATATTTATGTATATTATTTACAAAGTGTTTCGGATACGTAAAATTACCATTGACAGCAGGCCCGGTTCTGAGTTATATTATTTATAACCATAAGAGTGGTGTTATGGGGGGTGTTATGCCCGTTTGTGGTCAACTTTTGATCCCGGCGGCTTGCATTTCCCGGTTGCCCGGTACTTTGACAGTCCGATTTTTTCTAACCCGTTTTAGTGTTTGGGCAAGAACAAAACATTCTGATAAAAAGAGGGAGTGATAGCAGAGCTGTTTTGTCACCGATAATATGCTTTACTATTAAGTAAGTTATATTACTGGCAGTAAAACGTGTTAGCGGAGCTGTTCTTAGTTTGGTTACCCTAAGCTCATTGAGCTAAAATAATTTATGGAGGTGCAAATCTTGAGCAAAACAAAAAGAATCATCAGTTTCCTTTTGGCGGTCGTTATGTTGTTTTCAGTAACTTCCGTCGGCGTTAATGCCTACTACTCTGCTTACAAGGACAGTGCTATCATCGATAAGTACAATGCAGTCGATCAGCCTGAACTTACAGCTCAGCAGTACGCATCAATGGCTTTGGATGAAGTTGACAGAATGCTTGCCAAAGAAAACCCGATCATCCCCATCGAGGCCGGTCCGATCAGCTATACTCTGGACTTCAGCTCTATCGACAAGGCTTTCGACAGCATCAAGGGTATTTGGGGCGTTGCTTCATCGGTCATCAGCTCCTGCGGCGATCTTAAGAACCTCAACGTTTCTGCCATCGCCGGCGACGGTGCTCCCCGCAGAGCAGGCGCTACTTCTTCGGATCTTGACGTTATCAAGGCTATTGTAAAGTTCCTTGGCGACAACAGCGGCATAATTAAAAAGGCTGTTATCAAGTCAGGTTCTTCCGATGCTCTTTCTCTGGGATTGATCGACAACTTCTATAAGCTTGACCTTGACGTTCCCAACATGATCAAGGGAATCGTTTACAAGATGGCTTATGACGTTAAGGCTCCCAAAGTCGTAAATGAGTCCATGGACGATATGCTTCAGGTTCTGCTTGACAAGTATCTTGTCGGCGAGCTTGATCCCGACACCGGTGAATACACAGGCTTACTCCCCGAGCTTGCAGGTGTTATCGATATCGACGAGACAAGTTTTTATGACCTGCTTGACAAGGCGTTCCGCCTTCTCTTCAACGACAGGGTAAATAAATTACTTGACACCAAGGTCAGAAAGTGGGTCAAGAGCAGCGTTGCTGACGACCCCTCTCTTGCGCTCCTGATCAACACTGATTATGTTGTTCCCACCATCGACTTCAATTCATGGGGCGACGGCGAAACCCTGTTTGATCACTTCAACGACATCCTCGGCGATTTCTTCATGGCCCTCGCGAAGCCGAACCTCGGCCTCTCATGGGACTACAGCCGCGGCAACGACGGTTTGTTTGACAACCTTGTTCACGCAGCAAAGAAGGTATTCGGCGAAACAGGCGGCGCTTTCTTCCTTGATTATATCGAGGTTCTTGATCCCGCTTCCTTCCCGGATACAGCAGAAGGCAACGAGCAGTTCCTTGCTTATGTTGCCCGTTCACTCATCAATGCTTTCATTGATTACGTCAATGTTCCCAACACCCTTACAACTCTCGTTGAGGTAGCTAACTACACCCTCAGAGAGCTTGCGGGCGACTACATTCCCTCCCAGTACAACAATTATGCTGAGATGGATCTCACGGATATTGACACAGCTTATGAGATCGGCGCTGACTTCGCGGTTTACTTCCTTTCCCAGACAATGGATATGGGTCTCGATTACGAAGATGACTTCAACGGCACCCTCAACGCCATCGTCAACTGGGGCGTAAACCACTACGGCGGACTTGTTGCTTCTTCCTCAGGCAGAGGCTGGGCAAGGATCAACAGCGTTATCTTCCAGGTGCTCAATTCTTCCTGGCTGCCCCTCAAGGCTAACGGCCAGCCCAGAAACGATCTTGAGTCCATCATCAAGGACGATATCATCGGCAATCTCATCAACCTCAACCTCAAGGGTGTCCTCGATCTGTTCGCAAAGAACCCCACCGGTGAGCTCAACCAGTCCGTAACTTACATTCTGGTAAGCTTATTTAAAAACATTATAAATATGGTTTTCGGTGCCGGTACTGCAGCTCAGTACGCTAACTTTGAGACAATGATCACTGCTGATAAAGCAAGCGATCCCCTTCCCACCCTTGTTCAGAACCTTATCAATAACCTTTATTCAAGAACCGCGGGCACACTTCTTCCCGCCCTTCTTCCCATCGTTTGCTCTGTGCTTGATCTTAGCTCTCCTCAGGAGTTTGAGTATCCCTACATCAGCTTAGGCGATTTCATCAGACCCGCGGCGACAAGATTCTACATCCACAACGAGTCCTCAGGTATCAACACCGCTGCAACAGATGCGGAGTATGACCTTCATCAGGATCAGCTGTATAAGTACAGGGTAAGGTCAATTACGACCAACCAGTCCGGCGTTACCGTCAAGTACAACGGCTCCGCTGTTTCAAACCTCAACATCAACGGCGGCGACTCAGCTTACTTTGACATCACCGGTTCCTTTACAAACAACTCACTCCTTATTCTCACCATCAAGTATGATATCCTCGGCGAGGATGGCGGCGCCGTCACCAGCGCGCCCATTGAGCAGAAGATATATACATACGTTTCCAATTCTACCGACGACAGCGATACGATCGTAAACGTTGACGTGTTGCCCGACGATAGTAACGGTAGTACGTTGCCCAACAGGCACAAGGGTTCTTACTACAAGGCGACCTACATCAATTCTTATGTAGCTCCCGACGACAAGACCCCCGCAGCCACAAAGAACAAGAAGATCAGAGACCTTCTCGACGTTGAGTTTACCCTCAAGAGAAAGGGTACTGACGATGAAGAGACCCATCTTAAGGCGGCTACCATTACCCGCGGCTCCAGCACAGCAGTTAATACAACTCTTGCTGCCAGCGGTGTTTCCGCGGCTACATTCGGCACAAACAATGTCATCAAAACCACCAAAGACGGCGGTAACTGGAACGTTAAGCCCTATGCAGTAGCGGACGGCGCGACGTTGCCCGCAGACGGCGTTTACAACTCAAACTTCTACTTCGTCTGCAGCCCCACAACATCGAACCAGAACTCAACAGAGACCCTTCAGTTTGCGCACTACGTTGTTATCTACAACAACGCAAACCTTCCCTCCATCGTCAACAGCGCCGTTAAGGCTAACCGCCAGGCGTCCAACTATGACCAGACCAACAAGGTTTACACCTACGAGGTCGAGGTTGACGGCGAGGTCGAGACAATGACCACCACCGGTCCTCAGGCATGGGAAGACTACACCAACGCTCTGAATGAGGCTATCGCGAGAGTTTACGCTCCCAAGCAGTACAACAACTTCTACGGCGCGGCATACCGTGACGGTTATGCTTCCATGGCTGCAAACCTTCAGGAGGCCATCGCAGCCCTTGAGGCTTGCGTAAAGCAGGGCTCCGGCGGCACCAGCGCCCTTAAAGAAGCAGTTGACGCAGTTGTTCCCACCAACATCAACCCCGATATCGAGCCCGAGATCGATCCCGAGACAGGCGAAGAGACTTATACCTATTATAAGTTCTATGAGGACGAGTACCAGTTCTTCAGCATGTGCGACTTCGTTCCCTACACCTATCTCCGTTTCAGGAACGAGAAGAGAGCGGCTGACAAGCTCATCAACAGTAAGGATACCGTTGACGCTGTTAAGCTCGCTTACACAACTCACAGGTTCAACCTCTATGCGGACAGACTTCTGAGAGTTCCCGCTTACAATGACGCCCTTCTTGCAGTTGTTGATGAGTTCGGCGGCATTACGGAGCGCGGCAGCTACAGCCAGAAGTCATGGGATAGATACGTCACAGCGAGAGACTTTGCCGCTCAGGTGGCAGAGATCCCGCTTGATGATCAGGATTATCCCATCCTGCCTCTCGAGGGTGAAGATGGCTACAATTCAGGTCTCCGCCAGAGCATGGTCAACAAGGCAAGAGGCGAGCTCATCCTTGCTTACAAGATGCTTGTTGAAAACGCTGATTACACCCTGCTCAACAACGCTATAGCGAACGCGGCGACTATCCTTGACTCCGCTCAGGCAAACTACACCGCCGCTTCATGGACAGCATTCCAGAACGCTAAGAACGCTGCGCTTTCACTTTCCCGCGAGCTTGCTAAGACCGTTGACAACCAGAACCTCATCGAGAGACTGGCAACAGATCTTAACAACGCGGTTGCAAACCTTAAGCTCAAGGCGGTCTACACAGCATTCAATACTATTATGGCGCAGGCTGCTGCCTACACCGATTCCTCACTCTACACTGAGGAGTCATGGAACGACTTCCAGGACGCTTTGACAGCGGCTCAGGCTCTCAACCTTGACCTTGATCAGTCACAGCAGGCGCTTATCGACGGAATCGTTTCAAATCTGAGCCAGGCTATCGACGCTCTTGTTTACCTTGCAAAGGCAGGCATTGAGGCTATAGCCGGCGCAACGGATATGGGCACGACTCTTAAGATCATCGGCGCTGACAGCGCCCTTGATGGCGCCCACGGTTCCCACATTCATA
>CAMOTT010000082.1 GCA_946626015.1 uncultured Clostridia bacterium
GGCGCTTCGCAATTCTCCCGGTTTCTTCCTAATAAAAGCGCCGCTTCATCTGCCGCAGGCAGCGCGGCGCTTTTATTCCCACTCGATCGTCGCGATGGGTTTGGGGCTGATATCGTAGAGGACGCGGTTGACGTTGGGGACCTCGTTGAGGATACGGTCGCGGATCTTAAAGAGAACGTCATAGGGGATCTCCTCAACGGTGGCGGTCATGGCGTCCTTGGTGTTCACCGCGCGGAGGATGACCGGCCATGCCCAGAGGCGCTTGCCGTCCTTAACGCCGGTGGATTTGAAATCCGGCACCACGGTGAAATACTGCCAGACCTTGCCTTGCAGCCCTGCGGCGGCGAATTCCTCGCGGAGGATAGCGTCGGACTCGCGCACGGCCTCAAGACGGTCCCGGGTGATGGCGCCCACACAGCGCACGCCCAGTCCGGGGCCGGGGAAGGGCTGGCGTTCAACCATTGCCTCGGGCAGGCCGAGAGCCTTGCCCACTACGCGGACCTCGTCCTTGAACAGGAGCTTGATGGGTTCCACCAGCTCAAAATTAAGATCCTCCGGCAGGCCGCCCACATTGTGGTGCGCCTTTACGCCGTCGCTCTCAAGAATATCGGGGTATATAGTGCCCTGACCCAGGAACTCGATGCCGTCGAGCTTCCTTGCCTCTTCGACAAACACGTCGATAAACAGTTTGCCGATAATCTTTCTCTTCTGCTCCGGCTCGTCCACGCCTGCCAAAGCGTCAAGAAAACGATCCACGGCGTCAACGTAGACAAGGTTTGCGTTGAGCTCCTCGCGGAACACTTTGACGACCTGTTCCGGCTCGCCTTTACGCAGGAGGCCGTGGTTTACGTGCACGCAGGTCAGCTGGTCACCCACAGCTTTGATAAGCAAAGCTGCCACGACAGAGGAATCCACGCCGCCGGAAAGGGCAAGCAGGACTTTTTTGCTGCCGATCTGTTCACGGAGAGCCTTTATCTGCTCTTCGATAAAAGCGTCCGCCAGAGCTTTTGTGGTTATTCTTTCCATTGATTCGGGGCGTTTGTTGCTATCCATAATTACATCATCCTTTATCAACTAAGATAGGTCAAGTATATCACTTTTTTCTGCCGTGTGCAATATTTTCTCTCCGTTTTCGGGGAGTTTCTATTTATTAAATGAGTAGGTTCTGATGTGCTGCCGGATATCCGCTCCCCCTTCAATATAGCGGAGCAGGATCTCGGCGCAGGCCCGGCTGTCGCTGGCCGCCTGATGGTGGTCAAGGGGGATGCCGTAATAATCGCACATTACGCTGAGGTTGTGCCGCATCCCGGGGAGCAGACGTCTGCCCATCTGCACGGTGCAGAGGTAACGCACATAGGGCTTCCACCGGAGCCCGTAATCACACAGGCATTTTTTCAGGACTCCCAGGTCGAACACCGCGTTGTGCGCCACAACAAGCCCCTCTGAAAGCATGGGCTGTATCCGCTCCCATATCTGCGGAAACGCCGGGGCGCCCCACACGGTCTCCTCGCTGATACCCGTCAGCCGGGTGTTGAAGGCGTCAAAGGAGGTCTCCGGGTCAACAAGGGAGTAAAACTCCTCTGTGATAACGCCATCCTCAACGACGGTTATACCGATGGCGCTCATACGGTTATTAAGACTGTTGGGTGTTTCCACATCAAAGGCGACGAACCGCGGCATACCCGGAGCTCCTTTCTTTTTTATTTTACGGTTTTATTCAGGTGTCAGATCTTGACAAAATCCACACGCCCGGACAGCAAAACTACGATAAACTGCACCGCAAAGCGAATGCCCTGCGCTATGCCGCGCATAAAGGTAACGAACTTGCCTGTTTTCTGCGGCCGCTCCCATTCGGGGAAGAACTCCGTGTCCACTATGGGCTCAAACTCATCGCCGGCGCGGCAGCTCCCGCCCTGATACGACCAGCCGGTAAAGGCTCCGGCTTCGGTGTTTATCGGAGTCAGGCCGGGTATCTTGTAAACAAAGCGGTCGCGCATTATCAGTTGATAATCACGCTTGTTATTGGCGGACTTGAAGTTGAAGATAAGTCTCGCGGAGGATTTGTCCGAGACCTTTTTCAACGAGATGTTTGCCGCAGAGGCAACGTCGCTTTCTGAAAAGAAGGTGTAGAATATATAGGTCTTGCCCCCCTGCAGGGAGAGTGTGACGGTCCCCTGTTCAGGCTCAAGCTCAAGCAGTTGTCTGCCGCTCCCGTCGAAGATCTCCAGATAGCTGCAGGCTCTTATGTTCGTTTTCTCCTGATCGGACGCCGCCGCGGAGAACTCATAGGTGCCGCCGGTTTTCGGCGTAAAGGCAAAGGGTCTGCCCGCATGATATGTCTCGTAATCAAGGGTAAGGGAGCCCTGTTCCGGCATGACGGTTACAGGCTGCCAAACCGCGTAAAGGTCGGTGTCCTTTTCCGGGCGGAAAAGGTCGAAAGGCTTGAGATCCGCCGTCTTTGCCTCGGGGCTGAAAGCCCAGCCTGCGAACTCAACGCCGCGGGTCAGGGCGCTTGCTATAAAACCACCTGCATCAGAGGCCTCAATGCGGCTTATCTCAAAAACGTCTTTGCCTCCGACTTCAATGGCAAGCTCTCTGCTCCCCTCCAGCTCCGCGTAGTACCGCAGAGTATATTGCTGCTCCGCATAGTCCATACGCAGGGGGGAGTTCCCGCGTATGGCGGTGACGTAAATGTCATAGGGTTTGCCGGCGGTAAGGCGGTAACACTCCTGCCAGGACGCGCCGCCGGAGCCGTCCTCAAACCAATCCGTCCACACTCTCCAAACGAGCTCGCCGTTATCGAACAGGTCGATGTTTGTTCCGTAGGGCGCGGTGAGGATATAGTATCCGTCGGTTTCGGGAACAAAACGGCAGCAGTATTCCCTGCCTGTTTTTTCAATAGTCACAGTCTCGCTCAAAGGTAACGCACGGGCGTTGTCCCAGACCGCGTAAAGCACGGTCTCCCCGATCCTTGACAGGTAGATGGTTCTCCCGGGAGCGTATGTTGCCGTTACGGCGTTTGGGTCGGTGCTCCAGCCGAGGAAGGCCTTGCCGGGGAAGTAACTGTCCGGCCACTTGAGGGTCTCGGTATCCTGGATGCGGTAATATGTCTCGTTTTCCCACACGCCGTTGTTCCAGTTGTACGTGACCTTACAGCCCACGCCGCTGACGCCCACAAATACCATATCCTTGCCTGCCTTTGTCACGCAGACGGTGCCGCTGTCATCTGTATCGTTAAAGCTTGTGCGGGTATAATAGTAAGCGGCCATACCGCTCCTGATGCCCCGGCTGCCGTCCTCGGGCAGCTCATTCTGAACAGGGGCCTCGATGGGATCCGCCCAGGCCTCGCCCAAAAAGCCTTGCCTGCCCTTGCTCTCCTTGCACAGCACCGCCAGCCAGAAATCCACCAGGAGCTGCCTGCAGCGGCTGTCCGTGGTTTTGAGCTCCGGGTAAAGGGATTCCGGGTACAGGAGATCCGCCGCGATGGAAAGGGTGTTTTTGACCCTCTTGTTTGCCCGGATGTTCATTATGGTTTTATATATCTCCGCTCCGTCCTCCACGCCGGGTATCTGGGCGTAGCTTGTGCGCAGGTACTGACAAAAAACGTAGCTTGTGGCGTAGGCCGCGGAATCAAAGGACCAGTTCAGCAGGGAATAATTCTCCGGGTCGGAAATGGCGTCCTCAAACCACCAGACGCGGGTGTTAGTGCCGAGGAGCAGGTAGGAGGCGCACTCCGAGAAGCCCTCGTTGATATAAGATTCCAGCGTGTTGGGCACGTAGGTGAAATTGTTTTTGCCGTAGAACTGCCAGCAGCGCTGGAGATAGTGCTGGAACTCGTGGGCAAGGGTGGAAAGGTAGGGGCCGTTCATGTGCACGCAGTCGCAGGCGTTGCCGCTGCCCTTGTACCTGAACCACACGTTGCCGATGCGGCCCAGTGAGTCCACAAGGTCGGAGACGGAAAAATATCCGCCGTAGCTTGAATCCAGCCCCTGAACGAACAGGGCGGTCTTGCCGTCGCCGTCGGTGTCGATACGGTTTCCGCCGAAGATCTCAAACTCCCGGACAACCATCTCGTCAAAATCCTTGCCCAGCTTAACGGACTTTTCAACCGAAAAGCCTCTGTCCACCTCGTTCCAGACGGTGCAGTATTCGCCGATATAGATACATTCCATCAGGACGTTGTTGGAGGGGAACTCCGTGCGGTAGCTTGAGTGGATGGTTTTGAGGTCGCCCACATGGTACTCCGCCGGCTTTGCCTGGGCGCCGTTGCCGCCAAGAGCGGCCTGCTTTTTTGCAGCCTCCGCCGGGGACAGAGGCTCGGGCAGCTCGTCCTCCTCGCCGCAGAGCAGGGCTTCCTCCCTGTTGCCGCGGCTGCCGATAAAGTGGCTCCCGGCAGTTTTGCCGTTTGCGTTTGCGGGAGTCTTAGGCTTTGCGGTGAAGGTCTGGGTCAGGTCGTCATAGTTTGTGTTGACCGCCGCAAGGATGGCGCCGGTATAGTCCGCTTCGGTGTCCAGAGTGACAGCCGCCGCGCCAATGGCAAAGGTCTGCGTCAACAGCAAAGCCGCAAGGCAAACCGCTAAAAATTTCTTCATCATCGTATCGTCCTTTCGATTATCATAGCCGCCCGTCCGCATTTCACGCCGGGGAGACGGGCAGCGTGCTCACGTCGGCGTAGATCGGGAAATGGTCGGAAACAAATCTGTTGTCTATGCCCACGGTAACGGTTCGGTATACGTCCAACTTAAGCTCCGGGGAGCAGAGGATATAATCTATAACGTAATCCTTATAGGTCTCCGGGCTGCAGTTGTGGAAGGTGCCGAATTTAATTGCGGCGGGGCTCTTGCGCGCGTCCTTGAGCTTTGAGGTCATGATGCCGTATGCTTCCTCATCGTCAAGGGCGTTCATATCCGCGGTAAAGAACAGGGGCCAGCCCTGACAGCTTTCGGAGATAAACCGGGTGACCGTCTTTGCGCCGATGACCCTTGCCTCCTCGGATCTGTGGTCAAAATGGGTGTTGACGTGGATAAAACTGTACCCTGTCCGGCGATCCTTCAGCTTTACCCAGGTGCAGATGCGTTTGCACCCGGCGCCGGCACATTTTGAGGGCACCTCCGGAGTTTCGGAGAGCCAGAAGTTTCCGCTGTCCACAAGCTCATACTTTTCTTTAAGATAGAAAACGGGGCAGGTCTCACCTGTCTCCATGGGCGAGCCGCCGTCCTCACGGTTTATCCCCACCCAGGCGTAGTCCGTTAGCTCCCTGTCCAGCACCTGCATCCAGCCCGGTGTGGCCTCCTGCACGCCAAGGGTGTCCGGCCTGCCCTCTTTTATCTCGCGCACAACGATATCCGTGCGCTCCGGGAACTCCACGCCGTTCACGTCCGCGCAGCGCACGTTGAAAGACATAACGCGGATCGAGTCCGCCGCCTTTTCCTGAAAACCGATCCGGGGAAAATCGTGGTCAAGGCAGCTGTCCTGCCATATTCTTACGCCAAAGCCTTCGGGCTTCATAATACCAAAACCTTTCTGTGTGATATGTACCGGTCGTCCGGGTAAAGTATATAAAAAAGTATAGCACAAAGTCGAAAATTACTCAAGAGCGGAGGTTGTGTCCCGCCGCGCCCGGCTTTTAAAGGACGCCGGCCTTACCGAAACGAACCGTTCTTCAGCAGTTACCAAAAAGCTCCCCCAAACGGAGGAGCTTTTAACGGTCATTTCGACAGGGTCAATCTATTTTGATGGCAAGATCCGACATAGGGTAGGTGGAGCAGGGATGGATGTAGCCGAATTTTATATCGGCGATCCTTCTGCCGTCGGTGTTGCTCGGAACAAACACCTCGCCGGAGACCAGCTTTGAGCGGCAGAAGCCGCACTCGCCGCTCCTGCACCTGGCGGGAGCCTCTATGCCGGCCCTTTCAAGGGCAACAAGAACGCTCTCGTTTGAAAGGCAGGGGATCTTTGTCTCCTTGCCGAAATGCTTGACGGTGAGCTCAAAGGTGAGACCTTCCTTATCCATGGGGAAGCCGGGGATCTCGTTCGCCTTGGAGGCGGAGGAGAACAGCTCAAAGCGCACAAACTTTTTGCGGATGTTCAGCTTTTCGATCTCCTTGCCGGCAAACTCGTACATGGCTTTGGGGCCGCAGAGGAAGACGCTGTATGTTTCGGGAGCGTATTTCTGAATAAGCTCCGCGGTGATAAAGCCCTTTTCGTAGCCCTTTTCCTTGGAGTCGGAGAGGACGTAGACAACGGTGATCTTGTCGTTTTTGCTCAGCTCGTCAAGCTCAGCCTTAAAGATCAGATCCTTTGAAGTCCTCGCGCCGTAGAGCAGGACAAGGTTCGCATCGCAGGTGCCGTCCGCAATGGAGCCTGCAAGGGAGAGGAAGGGAGTTATGCCGCTGCCGCCGGCGATGCCCACAACCGTTTTCGCGTCGCGGATAGGCTCATAAACAAAGGTGCCCTCCGGGGAATAGGCTGTTATTTTGTCGCCCACCTTAATATTATCAAGAACATAGCCGGAAACAAAGCCGTCCGGCACGCGCTTGACGGTGAGGTTATAGAAGCCCTTCCTCGCGTCGTTGGGTGTGGAGGCGATGGAGTAGGGTCTTGTAACAAGGCTGCTGCCGATCTTGAGCTGGATGGTCAGATACTGGCCTGCGCGGAAGGGGGCGAGCTTTTTGCTCTCGGCTGATTTCAGGATATAGCTCTTGACGTCGTCGGAGTGGACGATGATGTCGCTGACGCACAGCTCCATTTTGCCGGGATGGTTGAGCTTTGCCAGCTCGTTTATGGGATAAGTCGCCGGAACTCTGGTCAGGGGGCCGTTCTCAAGGTGCGACTTTCTGGTGGGGATCATTTTCGCAAAGTTTATAAAATCGATCATGCCGGATTTTACAACGAATTTACGCTTGCTCATATTTGTTCTCCCTTCTGCTGTTTTTTCATGATTCTGTTGGCTACCTGATAACCTGAGGTGTAAGCGGAACCGAAGCCCAGCAGCTGAGTGCCGTAACCGCCGGCGAAGTACAGCCCGGGAACAAGATCGTCCGAACCGGTCATGAGGATCCTGGGAACGATGCCGTCCCACGGCTCTGAATTGTAGCCGTAGATGGTGCCCTGGGGAGCGTCGGTATATCTTGCGTATGTGGCGGGGGTGGCGATCTCGATCTCCTCGATGGCGTCGCGGATCTCAGTGCCGGTGGCCTTCTCGAAGTTGTCTATCATCTTGTTTGCCACATATTCCTTTGTCTTTACGTAATCTTCTTCCTTGACCTTGCTCCAGCAGTCCTCGGTATAGAGGGTGGTGAAGTACATTATTGTGGTGCCCTCGGGAGAACAGCCGGGAACGGCGTGGTTGAGGCAGCAGGTAGCCTGGGCGTTGTTGCTCTCGATGGTGTTCATGCTGCTGCGCTGATAAACTGTATCCGCCGTGTCGTAGATCATATAGCAGTGGTTGTTGATGCCCAGCTCCTCGGGGGATCTGTCAAGCCCCAGGAACATTGTAAAGCCTCTGCCTGCGAACTTGCGGGCGTTGGTTTTTCTCACCGCCATTTCGGGGAGATCCTTGGGGTCGATCATCTTGCCGATGGCGTTGTGCGGGGAGGAGTTGCAGACGATGCAGTCGGCAAATTCGATCTCGTCTCTGCCGGCGATGTGCACGCCGATGGCTCTGCCGTTCTTCATAACGATCCTGTCAACAAAGCTGTTGAAGTAGACCTGGCCGCCCAGCTCCTCAAAACGATCCTGGAAGGCGCAGCTCATCTCGTGGCTCCTGCCCTTTGCGCAAACCGCGCCGGTGGAAAGGTAACGCTCCACCATGCCCATATAGTGGATGAAGCTCAGTGTGTCTGTATCCTCCCCAAGGTAGCACCAGTAGGCGTTGAAAATATCCCTTGCCTTTTTGGGTACGCCAATGGTTTTGAGGATCTGGTTGCTGGAGTAGGGAGCGACGCGGATAAAATCCGTGTGATCCTGAAGGATGTCCATTACAAGCTTACCGTCAAAGCCCTTGATGTTGCCGAAGAATTCGCTGGTTTCGCGCATCTTTTCGCCCAGGGCGAAGAGCTTTGTCATGCTGGGTCTTGAGCCGGGAACGTACTGCTCCATTTTGTCGATGAAAGCAGCCACGCCGAAGGGCATGGTCACGTCGTATTTTTCGGGGTCGCTGAGGGTTATCATGCGGTAAGCGTCGGGAATACGGCACCACTCAACCTTGTCGTAAACTCCAAGCTCCTCAAAGATCTTGCGCACGTTGCCCATGCCGGGCACGTTGCCAAAGGAGCAGAGTTCGTGGAGCGAAGCCTCAAACTCAAACCTGCCTCTCCTGAAGCTTGTGGCAAAGCCGCCGGGCACGTTGTGCTTTTCAAGCAGGAGAGTTTTTTTGCCCGCTAAGGCAAAGGTGGTTGCGGCGGAAAGTCCGCCGTTACCGGCGCCGATTACAATAGCATCCCATTTTGACATAATGAACCTCCGTTTTTATTTTGTTGATGAACTGAAAATAAATGTAATTTATATTACTAAACTATTATAATTTGAAACCTTATAATTGTCAATGAGCAGAAAAAAGGTAAAGTCAAGGGGTTGCCGCATTTAGATGAAGACACCGTTTTCTTCGTCCGACAGGCGTATGCAGATACTCC
>CAMOTT010000083.1 GCA_946626015.1 uncultured Clostridia bacterium
TCCTCAACGAGGGACTTTATCCCTATACCAAGAGATACCTGGGCACCTTCAACAACCACTTCTCAACCATCGGTCTTCTGGGTATGAACGAGGCCGGTCTCAATGCAAAATGGCTCCGCAAGGATATGACTCATAAAGAGACCCAGGAGTTCACAAAGCAGGTGCTCAACCATATGAGGGAACGCCTCTCTGACTATCAGGAGATGTACAACGGCGAGCTCTTCAACCTTGAGGCTACTCCGGCTGAATCCACATCATACCGTCTGGCAAGGCATGACGTAAAGCAGTTCCCCGATATCAAGACTGCCAACGATAACGGAACACCTTACTACACCAACAGTTCAAACCTTCCCGTGGGCTATACAGACGATATCTTTGACGCGCTTAATATTCAGGATGATATCCAGACTCTGTATACGTCGGGTACCGTTTTCCACGCATTCATAGGTGAAAAACTGCCCAGCTGGCAGTCCGCGGCGAACCTTGTGCGCAAGATAGCTGAAAACCACAAGCTGCCCTATTACACCATTTCTCCCACGTATTCCGTGTGCAAGAACCACGGCTATATCGTTGGCGAGCACTTTACCTGCCCCGAATGCGGCGAACCCACAGAGGTTTACAGCCGTATTACCGGTTATTACCGCCCTGTACAGAACTGGAACGACGGTAAGGCGCAGGAGTATAAGGACCGCTTACTTTACGATGTTATAAACAAGACCGAGATCAAGAGCACGGTCAAAGCCGAACCCAAACCCGAGGAGGATGTCTGCGAATCCTGCAACGATGACGGCACTATCCTCTTTGCCACAAAGACCTGCCCCAACTGCAAGGTTGCCGCAGCCATGCTTGACAAGGCCGGCATAACCTTTAAAAAGGTCTTTGTTGAGGACGATCCGGATTGGGCAAAGGAGCTTTGTCTCAAGCAGGCGCCTACACTTGTTATTAAAAAAGCCGGCAACGTGGAAAAATATACCAACGTTTCCAACATCAAGCGTTATATTGAGGGTTAAATCTTATGTATGACATCATTGTGATCGGCGGCGGGCCCGCCGGATTGACTGCGGCTTTGTATGCCCTTCGCGCCAACAAAACAGTGATGGTGATCGAAAAAAATATATTCGGCGGTCAGATCACTTTTTCCCCGAAGATAGAGAACTATCCCGGTTTTTCCAGCGTCAGCGGTAACGAACTGGCGGACAGCCTTGTGGAGCAGGTTCTTGCTCAGGGCGCTGAGGTGGAGCTTGAAGAAGTTGTCAGTATCCAAAAATCGGAGTCCGGATTTAAAGTTATCACCGATTGCAAAGAATATACTTCAAAGAGCGTTATCGTAGCTCTCGGAGCAAAGCACAGGCTGCTGAACGTCAGCGGTGAGGCCGATTATATCGGCAACGGCGTTTCGTTCTGCGCGGTTTGTGACGGAGCGTTTTACGAGGGAGAGGACGTTGCCGTGATCGGCGGAGGCAATTCCGCTTTGCAGGAGGCTCTGCTGCTTTCGGATACCTGCAAAACCGTGACCGTTGTGCAAAACCTTGATTACCTCACCGGTGAGAAAAGACTTGCAGAAACCCTTGAAAACCGAAGCAACGTGGAGATAAAGCTCGGGTTCACCGTCAGCGGCTTTGTTGGCGGAGATGAGCTTGAGGCTGTTGTTATAAAGGACGGCAAAACAGGCGAAGAAAGCAGGCTCAATGTCAAAGGCGTGTTTGTGGCCATTGGTCTCGCCCCGGAAAACGGTATAATAAAAGAGCTTGCCGACCTTGACAAGATCGGTTACGTTGTTGCGGACGAAAGCTGCTCTACAAAAACAAAAGGCTTATTTGTGGCCGGTGACTGCCGTACAAAGAAGGTAAGGCAGATCGCAACCGCTGTTGCGGACGGCGCCAGCGCCGCCCTTGCCGCCTGCGAGTACATAGATTCATTGAAAATTTGATTTTAATCAGAAAAACCTCTCTCTTTTATGAGGGAGGTTCTCTGCTGTAAGATATTTATATCAATAAACCGTGCGACTAAAAAAGACATTCAACATGAAAGGGTGGCGAACTATGGGTCATATTGAGCCTGTTTTCGGCAAAGCAAAATTTATTTTTACCGATTATCAAACGTATTTTTCTACCGCCTCAGGACCATGGAGCAACATTTGGGAATTCAACGGTCAAAAGGACACTCTCCCCTATTTGAAGGGTCTTCCTGTTTTGTTTAAGGATTTTGATATCACCGGAGTTAAGACGGCAAAGCTTTATTTCACCGCATTGGGCTGCTGCGAAATTTTTATAAACGGCCAACGTGTGGGCTCGGACGAACTTAAGCCCGGATATTCAAGCTATGAAAAAAGAGCGCTTTATTATGAATACGACGTGACCGGTCTTATTAAAGAAGGCGCAAACAGGATCCTTGCTGTTCTTTCCGCCGGCTGGTATTCCGGCAGGATATCAAACGGCTTATGCGGCAACAAAGAGCCGGCTTTTTTGGCCGCCTTAAACATTGACGGCAAAAACGCCGTTATTACAGACGAAACCTGGCAGGCCTTTACCGGCGGGCAGATCCGCTTTGCTGATATCTGGGACGGCGAAGTAAGAGATGCCCGACTTGCGGACTACTCCGAGCTTTCAATACCCGGCGCAAAAACCGAGGATTGTAAAAACGCCGATATCTGCGATTATTTTGACGGCGACGTCACTCCTTTCATTGGCCCCACCGTTAAAATCAGGGAGGGTCTTGATCTTAAACCTGTCTCAATGGCTTTGAGCGACGGCATCAAATATAACGGTTCGGATTTTGGCGAGCTTAATATAGTAAACGTAAGCAATTCGTTCCCTGTCAGCGTCAAAAGAGGCCAGATGCTTACTGTTGATTTTGCACAGGAAAGCGTGGGCTGGGTCAAACTTAAAGTCAAGGCAAAACCGGGAACAAGGATCCAGATGCGTTATGCTGAGTTTTTGAACGATTCCGGTCTGCTTTCAAGGGGCAATGACGGCGCTAAGGGTTCGGTATATACTGTCAACCTTCGTACAGCTAAGGCTAAAGCGGTTTTCTATACGGGCAATGGTGAAGTGAGCGAATATAGACCCACATTTACCTTCTTCGGCTACCGCTATTTAGAGCTTGTTTCTGACGGCGAGTTTGAGGTGCTGGATATGACCGCCCAGGTCGTGGGTTCAGATAACAATGAGATTGGGCGCATTGAAACCTCGGACGAACTTATAAACAAGCTTATCTCCAACGTCATTTGGGGTCAGCGCAGCAACTACCTTTTTGTGCCCACAGATTGCCCCCAGCGTGATGAAAGACTTGGCTGGACGGGCGATACCCAAGCCTTCAGCACAACGGCGGCTTATAATGCCGATGTATACGGCTTCTTCCGCAAATGGCTCCAGGATGTTAGGGACGCTCAGGGCGAATCCGGCGAAGTGACCGACGTGGTGCCCAGGAGCGGCATATTCGGCAGCTTTGACGCCGCCGCATGGGCGGACGCCGCTGTTATCGTTCCCTACAATCTCTACCGCATCTACGGCAAAAAGGAGATGATCGAGGAGCACTTTGATTGCATGGACAAATACGTCCGCCATCTTATAAATGAGTATGGTTACCGGGGTCCCGAACCCAGATACGGCGATTGGCTGGCCTATGAGTACTGCGACAACGCTTTCCTTTCCTCTGCGTTTCTTGTTCACGATATCGATATGCTCATGTATCTTGCCGGGGAGATCGGAAAAAACGACGCTGTGAGCTATTACAGGCAGGAGCGTGAAAAAGCCTACGCCTATTTCCAGGAAAACTTTCTTGCTGACGGTTATCCCGTAAAAGACACGCAGACGGACTACGTTATCTCCCTTGCCTTTGGCCTTTTGGATGAGGAAAATGCAAAAAAAGCGGTTGCAAGGCTCAAGGAGAAGATCGTTAAAAACGGCTTCAGGCTGTCCACCGGCTTTGTTGGAACTTATAACCTCTGTCCGGCGCTCAGCATGATGGGAGAGGACAACCTCGCCTACTCCCTGCTCATGCAGCGCGGTGATCCCTCATGGCTTTACAGCGTAGAGCAGGGCGCCACAACTATTTGGGAAAGATGGAACTCATATACTAAAGAAAAGGGCTTCGGCGACGTGGGGATGAACTCCTTCAATCACTATGCCTACGGCTCAATAATGGAGTGGATGTACAGATTTATGGCCGGTATCGAGCCGGAGGAACCCGGATTTAGCAGGATCCTTCTTCAGCCCAGAGTGGATACCCGTTCCGGCGATGAGCTTCCCGAAGGACAAAGCCTGATGAAATGGGTCAAAGCGGAATACCAAAGCACCAACGGCAAGATAACCTCCGCCTGGTCAACTGAGGATGGTTTCGTTTATGAGTGTGAGATACCCACTGAAGCAACCCTTCACCTCCCCGTTTTCGGCGATCAGCTCACTATCAATGGCATTGAGCACAAGCCCGGCGACTTTGAGCGCAAAGGCGATTGCCTTGTTATAGAGCTTGCCCCCGGGAAATACGTTTTTGAGCAGTAATAAGAAGATAATATAAATCAGCAAACTCCCTCCGCCATTGCCTCGGCAGTGACGAAGGGAGTTTTTTTCGTGCTGATTATAATTACGGCAGCAATCTTTTTGCCGTTCTTCTGCCGTAGTTCATATCCGGCCTGAAGCCCTCGGCGTAGTCCACGCCGCACTGATAGCCCCTGACCCTTGAGCAGTTTTTAACAAAGTCAACAAAGTCGATCTTATCGTGCTCCTTCATCCACTTTATCTGCGACTCGTGGCAGGAAAGGGCTTTGAGCTTCAAGTCTATGCTGTCTGTGATATCCACATTCTCCGTGGGTTCAAACCCTGTGTTAGCGAGGGTATCCATCATATACAGGGGACATATGGGCGCGATGCTTTGACCGCTTTCGCTGTCATAATGGGTCAGGCTTGCGCAGCAGGTGGCTCTGAACACAAGTCGGTAGGTCTCGGTGTGGTCACGATGGTAATCCCTGTCGGAATGTGTAATGATAAAATCAGGCTGAACCCTGCGCAAAAGTCTGACGAGTTTTTCTACCTGTTCCTCGTTATTTGAGTCAACATACTGGTCGTCGATGTCAAGGGAGCAATGTTCCGCTCCGATGATCTCCGCGGCCTTTTGCGCCTCATTGAACCTGATGACTGACAATTCATCCGGCATGATCTCAACGTGACCCAAATTCCCGTTTGAAACGTGGCAAACAAACACCTTGTGCCCTGCTTTGACGTACTTTGAAAGGGTTCCGTAGCAGGCTATTTCAAGGTCGTCCGGATGAGCTCCGATAGCAAGAACGTTCATTTTAATCACCATGCGATTCAGAAACCGCACAAAAAGAGATGAAAAATCACCCTTTTATGCCCGAATCGCTCCTCCCTTCTGATTTTTTCACACTATTACTCCTTTCGATAAAATTCCGACGTGCCTCAATCAAACATTTCAGAGGCAACTTTCAGCTTTTCAATGATATCAATATGCTGCGGACAGACGGATTCGCATTGGCCACAGGCTATGCAGTCGCCTGCCTTGGGGCCTTTTCTTGTCTCCCAGCCGTAATTTCCGGCCGCGCCTTTTTTGTTGTTGAACACAAGCCGGTTGTTCACCGCCCTGAAAATGCCGGGAATATTGATGCCTTGAGGGCAATCTTTAGTGCAGTAGTGGCAGGCTGTACAGGGTATCTTTTCAATGGCGTCGATCTCCCGGCGCACACGGTCAATAACCTCAAGCTCCTCCTCTGTCATAGGCTTAAAGTTTTCCATGGTCTTAAGATTATCCTGCATCTGTTCAATGTTGGACATACCGCTCAAAACGGTGATCAGACCGTCAAGGGAAGCGGCGTAGCGCAGCGCCCAAGAGGATACGGAAGCATCCGGGTCATAGTCCTTAAAAATCTTTGAAATATGCTCCGGAAGCAGCGACAAGGAGCCGCCCTTTATTGGCTCCATTATAACCACAGGCAGACCGTATTTGCGTACAGTTTCGTAGCAAAGTCTTGACTGAACTGCGGGGCTTTCCCAATCCGTGTAGTTTATCTGCAGCTGGACGAATTCTACCTCATGGGCGTGCTTTTTCAATATGCCCTCAAGTACGTCAGCTTTGTCGTGGAAGGAAAAACCGATATGTTTTATCAGCCCTTTTTTCTTTTGCTCTGCCACAAAGCTCCAGATATCATAATCGTCAAAATAGCGGGTTCTGTCGTCCCCGAGATTGTGGAGCAGATAAAAGTCAAAGTAGCCTGCCCCTGTGCGCTCAAGGGAGGTGTAGAACATATCCCTCGCCTCCTGAGCGTTCTTTGCCCCGGCCCAGGCCGGAAGTTTTGTTGCAAGGTAAAAGCTCTCCCGCGGGTACCGGGCAACAAGCGCCTCCTTTACTGCCATTTCGGATTTTCCATTAAGGTAGCCGTAAGCGGTATCAAAATAAGTAAAGCCCTTTTCGATGAACTTATCCACCATTGTTTTGGTTTGTTCGATATCAACGTCGCTGCCGATCATCGGCAGTCTCATCAGTCCGAAGCCCAGCTTTGGTATATCCTTACCCAAATACTTTTCCATAGCTTTTCATCCTTTCTTTAAACTGCTATAATACCGCCCACGTCAATCAGCTCTCCGCTGAACAGAGAAACATACTCAACGCCGCGCTGTTTTAAAAAATCATTTATTTTCGCAAAATCTGCGTGTGTGCCGATATCGCCGCAAAAGGCCAGCAGACCCTTCTCCAAAAGTCCGCTGCAGCCGCCAATAAAGCCGTAATCATAGCCCGCTAAACCGACAGAGCCTTTGCTGACGAGCAGCGATTCTATTTTATTTGCGCAACAGGCTTTGTGGATGGAAATATCGTCTGTTATCACAGAGTTTTCATCCACCACGCAGGTGGAACATTTTGCATAACCCTGATTCACGTCAACTATCTTCAAGCCGTTATTTTCCGCAAGGGTCAAAACTGTTTTTGACACCGCAGACTTACGGCAGATCAAATGTCCGCCGACTACCGCGCAGTTGAGAGGCACATCCTCCGGATAACCGCTGCGAACGTTTTTTTCCGAGTAAATACAAGACCTGCCGGAGCTGCTAAAGTGCTCGTACAGCTTTTGCTGAGAGCCGTCCAAAACGATACGTTCGCCTATCTTCACCGCAAGCATATCGCTGTGGGTGGCAAGTGAATTTGAAATAAACGGATTTTTTTCCACTGTCAGAACTGTAAAACCGATCTTTTCAAGCCCGTTGACAACGCCGGAAAAGTCAGCGGTAATAACCTCTTTCATAAATATCACCGTATCAAAGCATCGCATCAACCGCAGAACGTATTGTGCGTGAGCCGATGATCTCTATATCAAAATCAGCCGTATTGAGCAGCTTGTAATTGTGGTAAGGTATTACGCACCTGTTAAAGCCCAACCGGGTGGCTTCCTTGATCCTCTGTTCACAGTTGCCAACAGCGCGGATCTCACCGCCGAGTCCGATCTCCCCGAAAGCCAGGGCGTCATCCCTGAAAGGCACATCCTTAAGGCTGGAAACAAGAGCCAGCGCGACGGAAAGATCCGAAGCAGGCTCGTCCAATTTTAAGCCGCCCACAACATTTATGTAGGCGTCCATATTTCCGAAGAAATATCCGGCGCGTTTTTCAAGCACAGCCAAAAGCATGGACACACGGTTATAATCAAAGCCCGTTGACATCCGCCTCGGATTGCCGAACGCAGTGGGAGTTACCAGCCCCTGAACCTCGGCAAGGATCGGCCTTGAGCCCTCCATAACGCAGGCAACGCAGCTGCCCGAAGTATTTTTCGGTCTGCCGGAAATAAGCATAAGGGATGGGTTTTCCACCTCTCTGAGGCCTTTATCGGTCATCTCAAAAACGCCTATCTCATTTGTAGAGCCGTATCTGTTCTTGACGGCTCTGAGTATTCTGTAAGATAAGTGGCGCTCGCCCTCAAAATACAGCACGGCGTCAACTATATGCTCCAGCACCTTTGGACCCGCTATATTGCCGTCCTTATTGACGTGGCCTACGATTATTATGGGAATGTCCAGATCCTTTGCGGCTCTCATGAGCACGTTGGTGGACTCCCTGACCTGCGCCACACTGCCTACCGAAGAGGACACCTCCGTAAAATTCATGGTCTGGATGGAGTCGATTATAACAAGATCAGGCTTGTTGACCCGGATATATTCAGCGATTTTCTGCACGTCTGTTTCGCTAATTATTCTGAGCCCCGGAGGATCTACGTTGAGCCTTTTGGCTCTGAGCTTGATCTGATGGGAGGATTCCTCGCCGGAAACATAAATAACGTTCAGCCCCTGAGCCAAAGACTGACAAATTTGCAGCAAGATAGTAGATTTGCCGATACCCGGGTCGCCGCTGAGCAGCACA
>CAMOTT010000084.1 GCA_946626015.1 uncultured Clostridia bacterium
AGATCATCTGCGATTATTTCAAGAACAGCCCTGTTTACCGTATCGGGGGCGATGAGTTCCTTGTTTTTGTTGAAAAAACGGACTACCAAAACAGATATGAGCTCATGAACGATTTCAACAGCATGATGGATGATCCCCAATATGTCAAAGAACACGTCTCTATCTCCGCAGGAATATCGGATTACATACCCGGCAAGGATAAGTCCGTTCACGATGTTTTCATCCGGGCTGATCAGATAATGTACAGACGCAAAAACGAGCTTAAGCGCAGAGTAAACTCTGGCTCTTAAAAAATAAAGAAAGCAGTAGATTTGAAAATATGTCAAAGAACACCGGAAAAGCTCAAAAAATAAATTATTCAAAAAGAAAAACTGCTTGTTCTTTTCTGATTTTTGCTTTAGGCGTTTTATTGGGAGTAGTCTCAAAATCGCTTGATGAAACAGCGTTCAATGAATTGCCGTGGCTGTTGCAGGCTCTGGATATCACAAACTTTCTCGGACGCTTTTCAGTGTGGATATTCATAGCCGTCTGCGTTTCCGTGTACAGCAGCTCCGCAAAGAGGGCGGCCTTGAACGTGTTTCTGTTTTTTATCGGAATGGTTTCGAGCTATTATCTTTATTCTGCGTTTGCAGCCGGATTTTTCCCGAAAAGCTATGCGGCAGTCTGGTTCGGCATAACGGCGGTCTCCCCTGTCCTTGCCTTCATCTGCTGGTTTGCAAAAGGCAATGGGCGGATATCCGTTGTGATCTCCGGAATAATTATCGGAGCGCTGTTTTCTCAGGCTGTTACACTGCTTCAAGGCGTCAGAATAACATATATTCCCGAGGTCGTCCTGTGGCTTGCCTCCCTGTGGATATTGAGACGCAAGCCCAAAGAATTTGCATTGGAGATAGTAATATCCCTCATTACGGCGGTCATATTACAGCTGTTTGTGCCGTATTGGGGCTGAAAACAATAATCATACGGGGTTAATATGACTTACGAAAATAACAACAAAGTAAAGATCAACGGAATAATCGATCTGGCAAAGGTCGTTATGGCTGTGCTTGTCATCGGCATACACACGCAACCTTTCGGATTTAATTACTGGCTGGATAACGGTTTTGGAATTATCACAAGGCTGTGCGTTCCCTTCTTTTTTATCACAAGCGCGTATTTCTTTTGGATAAAAGACAGACCGTTGAGCTATATAAAAAGAATAGTCATCCTTTATGTGATCTGGTCAATAATATACCTGCCATTTGATATACAAACTCTTAAAAATATGTCTGTGGGAGCCATACTTAAGCTGTTTTTGTGGGACGGCAACGAACACGCCCTTTGGTACCTCTGGGGCTCCGTTATAGGCTTTGTTATAACCTACGCTCTGCTGAAATTTATGAAACCCAAAGCTGTCGTCTGCATTGCCATGCTGTTCCTGCTTATCGGCACTTTAAAGTCAACATATGCCGTTGTATTTGAAAGATCGTTCTCCATCAGTGTATCTGACTTTTGGGGTTCGAGGAACGGTTTGTTTTACGCTTTTCCTTATATTTCCATGGGAATGTATATTGCAAAATCAAAAAACGCCGGACAATATAACAGCCTGAAAAAACCGATATTCGGTTTTTGCGTTTCTTTTGTTTTGCTTGCTGTTGAATCATTTGTTTTTGTGTACATACTGCACGCCTGGTCCACTATCCTGTGGCTCTCGGTAGCGCCCGCAACATACTTTTTATTTTTGATTCTGTTGAATTCAAAGCTGGAAATGGACAAAGAGATGTCCTTGACACTCCGCCAAACGAGCACATTGATGTATGTTAGTCAATTTTTGTTTATTCCCCTTTTAGAGCGGTATTTTCAAAATATGGAGCTTTTCTTTATTGCCACACTGATAACGGCTATATTCTCGCTTTTAGTGATAATTATAAGCAAAATTCCCGGCCTTAAGTTTTTAAAATACCTTTATTGACTGCAATGTTAATATCCGTTGCTTGCGGCAACGCACTTTTGGGGTGTATCATTGTGCCACAAAGATTTTGGAGGTAGGTAAAAATGCTCAATGAAAACATCAAAACGCTTCGCAAGCAAAAGGGATATTCTCAGGAGACCTTGGCGCAGCAGCTCAACGTGGTACGTCAGACAGTCTCAAAATGGGAAAAAGGCCTTTCGGTCCCGGATGCGGAAATGCTCAACACCATCTCAGAGCTGTTTGAAGTGCCGGTAAGCGCGCTCCTCGGCAGCACCATAACGGAAGAGCCCGGTACGGAGAATACCAACAACACAAAACTGGACGAAATAGCAAAGCAGCTGGCCGTCCTTAACGGGCAGCTCGCCAATCAAACCGCGCGAAGAAGAAAAACCGTCAAGAGAGTAATTTTAGGCGTATTCATAGGATTGCTTGTTACATTCATCCTTTATATCTCCCTGTTTATACTTTTCAAATACCATGAAGACAAAAATACCGTTCTGACCACCACCGGTATCGAATGTGTGTTAAAGGGAGAAACCTATTACTACGAAGTTACCTACGATGAAAATTACCGTATACGCGCCGCCGGCGGCGATGCCTGGATAGCCGATCACGTCATAGCCGAATCTTATACCGATGACGCAAACGTGCTTTTGGCAAAGATAGAGGATTATTTTACAGACAGAGGCGGAACTTACAAGCTGGTAGAAAAACCTCAAAGCTCCGACAATACGAACTGACAGTTACAAGACTTTAAAACAGTTATCCCCTCCCGGTAATCAAAACCGGAAGGGGATTTTTATCTCTTTTATCATTTTTCTGCCGCTTTATTGAGCTTTGATAATGACACCGTTGCAACAAAAAGCATTGCCAGCATCACAAGTATGACGTATGGAAAAATAACAAATGAGGTACGCTTTGCCACAAAGCCGAAAATCGGAGGAATAGCAGTTACCCCCACATAGCATCCGGCCATCTCAAAGCTGATTATCGAGGCCGAAATATCCCGGCCGAAACATTCCGGAGTGACCTGCATCATATTGGGATAGACCGTACCGTTCCCAAAGCCCACCAGCGCCAGGCCGATGACGGAACAAACGACACTCAGCGGCAGCGCCACAAGAACAACGCCGCACAGCACCAAAAACATACCGATATAACAGATCTGCCAGCCATTGAGGAACCTTGAAACAAGACCTGCCAAAAACCTGCCGGAAGTCATACCGATAAAATAAAAGACGACTGCTCTTGCCGCGGAGGCGGAATCCAAGCCTTTTTGTATTACAAAATAACTGCTTGCCCAAACATCGCAGATAAACTCAAAACCGCAGGAGATCATAAAAATACAAAACACAATTCTGGCATTTTTCATTTTTATCATCTGGGTAACAGAAAGGGTTTTGAACCCGGCTTTTTCCTCCTGCCCCTTCGCCTCCAGACGCTTCCACAGCGGCAGCGCCATAACGGTGATAACACAGATCACAAGCTGAATCAGAAACGCCAGTCTGTACCCCACTCGCCAGTTGCCGAATTTATTAAGGGTCAGCGAAACCATATAAGGGCTGAGCGTTATCCCGATGCCATAAAAACAATGGAGGAAATTAACCTGCCGGGCATTATAATTCAGGGTTACATAACCGTTCAGGCAGGCGTCAATGGTACCGGCGCCCAGACCCAGAGGGATAGAGGACAGACACAACTGCCACAGATTTGTAGAGAGCGAAGTCCCTCCCAAGCCTATAACAGTGAGCAACACGCTCAAGGAGGTGATTTTCCCTGCGGAAAATCTTTTGATTATTCTTGGGCTGCCAAGACTTGAGATCATCGTAAGCGCCGTAATAACCAACGAAAGCCAGCCTGCCGAGGATATGGGCACGTTAAGATCACTGTACATTGCAGGCCATGCGGCGCCGAGCAAGGAATCAGGGATACCCAGACCTATAAACGATATATAAATAACAATCAGTAAAATCGTAGCCATAATGCACCCGAATAAAAAAGTATTATTTCTGCTCAATTTTGGGCAGCGTTCCGAAGATGCTGCGGAAAAACGCCACCAGCCTGTTAAAAAAGCCCCTCTTGACCGAAACCGTCTCGATCCCGGATTCAAGGATAACGTTCCCCTTCTTGTCCAGCGCCTTCAACTGAACAGTGTAGTTCTTTTTAGCTTTTTTAACAGTATATGAATCCCCTGCGCCTTTGTCAGCACCGTTTATAAACCAGTGGACCTCGGCGCCATCCGGCAGTCTTTCAGCAACAGGGTAAAAAGTCACCGTGGCTTTAAAATCGACCTTTAAAGTTTCGGTGTATTTTAATATCTCCAGCTTTGGCACCGAGCTCATATCAACTATAGCGTAAACTCCAAACCGGCTTGCCTCAAAATCAAAGCAGCCGTCCTTGAATTCAAAGGGAACCGTACTGAGTGTTTTTTTGTTCATATCCACAAGCAGGAGCTTGCATTTGCTTTGATCATAATTTACAGGCAGCTTGATTTTAAACGCCACATTGCCGGCAGGCTGAACAGCCGAACCGTTTAAAAGCGCCTCTATGTTATAAACCGTGATGTTGTGGTCGGGGTAGGAACCTTTTATTAAGTCCATAGCAGCGCCGGAAGTCACCGTTTGAACGCGAAGCTTAACGTTGCCGTCCAGCACATTGGGGGAAAATTCAACCGCAACATTCCCTTCGGTCAGTACGGGATCCTTCTGCCAGTAAGTGTAGAAATTGACTGTACCGCCATCAATATCAATGTAGTTTCTGATCTCTCCATTGTTCTGTATCACCGTGGCGCCGTTATTCGACGACCAGCCCATAAAGGTATAGCCCTTGCGCGGAGTGATATTGTCCGCGTACAGCAATCCCGATTCCCCATGCTCGAGCGCAAAGGATTTGAGCAGCCTTGTGCCGTCGTAGAGGTTTACGGTATACTTGTGCGGCGTCCAGACCGCGTAATAGTTTACCTGCTTACCGTCAACATAGGTAAGGTTTATAAACTCTTCGCCATACTCAAACTCTTTGACGCCGCCGTTCTTTGATGACCATCCGCTGAATTCATATCCGCCCTTTTGGGGTATATTGTCACATGAAAGCGTACCGATTTTATCGTAGGAGATGGAAAAACGGTAAATGAGCTTTGTTTGGCCGTCATAAAATGCGACTTTATATGTGATCGGAGAAAACAGCGCCTCTATCTCCACGTCGTGATCCGGCATTCTGAGAGGGATCTCCGGAGACCATCCCTCAAAAACATAACCCTTAAGGCTGGGGTCATATGCGTCCGGAACGCCGCCGCCCACCTTGATGTTGTCATATCTGATAAATACCTTTCCGTTGACCTTGTAGATCACGCTGTAATGATCTTTTCTGGTAACGGTGATATCGAAGTAATATTCACTGCCGTTATAGGATACGGCTATTTTTTTGCTCCCCACATCGGATTCTTTAAACACATAACCGTTTGCGGGTACAGTCGTAAATCCGCCGGTGATCTCATTGTCAAGATAATCCGCAAACGTCAGGCCGGTGATATCAAAAGCATCGTCAACTGCATATACAATTTTGTCCGGCAGATACTTTAACCTTATATCTTTGATGAGCTGAGGCAGGCCGTTGTTTTTTTCGCTGTCGATAGTCCATTTATTTGTGAAGTCAAAACCGGCATAATTTGACTTGTTCTTCATCTTTGTAATTGTAAGGCCGGTAGACTTTCCGGAAACATCAGCGGTGGTTTTGCCCTGGGCAGCGTTGCCGTTGCCGAATTGAGTTACGTTGGCTCCATCCTTTGCACAGCCGGAAAGATAATAGCATTTGTTCAAGCTGCCCGAACCTGCAAGAGCACCGACATATGTTGAACCGGTCACGCTGCCGGCGTTATAGCTCCCGGTAAGGCTTACGCACTTTCCGGCTATACCTCCGGCATATATGTTGCCGTAAACGTCTCCGGTGTTGTAACAATCCGTTAAATTGCCGCCAAGACCGACAACGCCGCCAACGTAGTTTACGCCGCAAACGCAGGAATCCACTACTCCGAGATTTTTTATCTCAGCCTCGTCTGCATAACCGAACAAGCCCTGATAATCTCCATTGCCGCTATCGGTATATAAACCGTGCACCACGTTGCCATCGCCATCAAAAGTTCCATTGAACACGGCTGTCTGATAACCGGAACCACCGTTGACAGGGAAACTGCCGCCTATCGGAGTCCATACATTATCCGGCGCTGATTTGTTCCAGTTTTTCCAATTAAAAGTATTGTTGAGGAAGATATCAAAAGCAAGTTTTACAAACTCGCCTGTATAGGCTCTGCCGTTTCGCACTGTATCGGAAAAATACGCAAGCTGCTCCGCCGTTTCGATAATAAAGGGATCGATTTCGGTCCCTGTTCCGGAGGCAAAGCCGTCTGCGGACGTACCGTCCCATATTTTGTCGCAATAAAGAACTATTTCTCTCAACTGCGGATAATCACAGCCTGTTGTAAGGTCAAAAGTCCAGACGGCGTCAAAGTCAAAGCCGTTAAAGGAGCCTTTGTTCTTCATTTCGATTTTAGTGAGCCCGGCAGTCCTTCCCGAAACATCAGCGGTCACAGAACCAACGCTTGAGCTGCCGACTCCCCGCTGAGCTGTGTCGCTATCATCGTTGGCACAGCCGGAAAGATAATAGCAGTTCTCCAGCTTTGAGGAATCCGTACCGGCTATACCGCCGATATAAGTCCAGCCGTATACCTTTCCGACGTTGAAGCAACGGGAAGCTGTACCCTTGTTGCTGCCTGTGATACCGCCGGCATATGAGCCGGTACACACCACGTCGGTCATATTGCAGCAATCAAAGATACTGCCTTTGTTGTAGCCGGCAATACCGCCGATATATGAATTTCCGCTGATATACCCCTCGTTTCTGCACTTTGCAACGGTTCCCGACTCATGCCATCCGGCTATTCCGCCCATATATTTGGTTCCGCCGATACTCCCGCAGTTTATGCAGCCGTTTACCGTGCCATTGACCCGCGAAACGATACCGCCTACATATTCCAGAGTGGCGATTATTTTGCCGGCATTAAAACAGTTTTCGGCGCTGCCGTCAAGATATCCGGCAATACCGCCAACATTGTATTTACCCCTGGCCGAGGCTTTGTTTGAACAATTTAAAACGGTTCCCGTAACGTACCCGGCTACTCCGCCGAGATATCGTCTGGCGTTTATATATGATTTTGCAACATTGATATTCTTAAGCGTTCCGCCGTTGACCATGCCGAACAAGCCCTGGTAATCTGCGCTGTTGGCAATATATATACCGCTTACGGTATAGCCGTCTCCGTCAAAAGTGCCCATAAAGGGGATCTGATAATAATAATCGGAAACGTCCGGCTTGTATGTTGTGCTTTCATAATAGCCGTAAGAACTGTTTTGGGAAACATATTGGTAGATCGTTCCGTATTTTGTCTTTTCGGCATTGAACCCGGATTGGGAGTTGATTGAAATGTGATAATAACCGCCTATGGCGCTCCAGCTGTTCAACAACGGTGTTTTAGTGTTCCAGCTCGAATAGTTTGAGGTATCGTTAAGCTCCACGTTCCCGGACAGTTTAACGTATTTACCCCAGTAGGTCTCGCCTGCCTTGACGGAATTTGAAAAATAAGCCAGCTGCTCCCCTGTTCTGATAATATACGGATCGCTCTGCGTGCCGCTGCCCGAAGCAAATCCGGCGGAAGATCCGCCGCTCCATATATCCGGCAAAGCAAGGGCTCCCATAGGCAACGCGCCGCAAAGAATAATAAACGATAACAAAATCGACAAAGAACATTTTAAGCATTTCTTCATAAGATACACCCCTTTGAAATTTCTGAAAAAGCACAAATAATATATCGTGAAACTTTAAACGTCCATTATCAGTAAATTTAATTATAATATAGTAAACCTTATATGTCAATTAAATAAAATGCCGAAACAACCAATTATTTTTCCTGTTAAGCACTATAAATTTGACCATATTGACAACAAATCTCCAAACGTATATAATCAAATTGTAGTCACAGACTATAATAAAGAATAAGGCAGGTAGATAACCATGAACAAGTTTATGCTCAACGAAACCTCTTATCACGGAGCAGGAGCCATCCAGGCTATACCCGATGAGATCAAAGCGCGTAATCTCTCAAAAGTTTTTGTTGCAACGGATCCCGATCTTATAAAATTCGGAGTCTCCGAAAAGGTAACAGCTCTTCTTACCGATGCAGGGATCCCATTCAGCATATATTCCGATATCAAGGCTAACCCCACCATTGAAAACGTACAGAACGGCGTCAAGGCCTTCAAGGAATCCGGAGCTGATTGTATCGTTGCCATCGGCGGAGGTTCGTCAATGGATACCGCAAAGGCCATAGGCATAATAA